>DAOLNX010000046.1:0-25141 GCA_035416785.1 Smithellaceae bacterium
AATCACCCTGATGTCTTGAGGCATCCGCGCGCGTGGCCAGCTTTCCTTCCACCGCTGCTCGGGAAAGCATGTTTGCGTCGTCCACAAGGGCTTTGACAGCGTCCACAGCCTGATTCAAACCTCTGCCAAGAACATCCCGATCGGAGAGAATGGTTGCCTTGACACGCAGGTCTCCGCCAGCGATTTTTTCCACCGCCAGGGCCGTTGCCCGTGTATTTTCCGCCATTCTCTTGAGCGAATCAGCAAGATTCCCGATTTCATCTTTTTGCCCAGCATTGATAGTTACGTCCACATCGCCTGTGGCAAGCTTGTCCATCGCCGCCGTAAGTTCCCGCATGGGGTTGACAATGCTACGACTAATCATCAAACCAAAGATCATCGCCGCAAACACACCCAAAAATGTGCAGATAATAATGATCCGCTCCATAAAAACGGCTTCTTCTACCTGCTTCATGGCCATTCGTGTCGTGTTTTCGTTGTTGTTTTTAGCAAGCTCTTCTATGGTCCGGCCAAACGCATCGGAAATGGGAATCATACGGTCGGTTACGGTTCGATACTCCTTGTAGAGTTCAGCCCGTTTTGCGGAATTTGCACTGCCGGCAAGTTTCTCAATCAGCGCATCCAGTTCAACATAGATGCGACGCCACGCTTCATATTCCGGTTCGATTTTGGACATCAGATCCCGTCCTTTTTCGGACTGTCGAGGAATGCTTTTCAGTTTTCTCATGTTCTCGTCCACCCGGGCCCAACTGGCCTTTCGCTCCTGCTGGATTCGTCGATAGGAAGCCACGGCGATGGAGTGATCGGAGTTTTCCTCTATCCAAACATCCAGGGTTTGCGCCCGAATTGCCATCCGTTCCTTGTTCAGGGCATTCATGCATTGCAGGTCAGGAATGCGATTTTCGGCCATGTTGATAATGCCCCGTTCCATGCTGCTGATGCTGCTCCAACCGATCATTCCGATAGCTAGCAAAC
The DNA here is from genome assembly GCA_035416785.1 of Smithellaceae bacterium. GTDB lineage: Bacteria > Desulfobacterota > Syntrophia > Syntrophales > Smithellaceae > UBA8904. Next base: position 976 of record DAOLNX010000046.1, read on the forward strand.
CGGCTGCAACGCAGAGGAAACTGACAATAAGTTTTTTTCCGATGGTCACGTTTTTCGGGTTGATCATTTTTATTCCTCCTATTATTCCGAATATTCATAAATGGCTTTTGGATATCGATTTTTCGTTATGTTGCGATATTCCGCCTCATTCTCCGTCCGTGACGATCATGTCGGGATCGGAAAGCAAAAGCTCCAGATCGATAATCAGCATCATCTCCGGCGTCACGCCCCGGAGATAGCTCTGCACTTTTGCCGAAAGAGTCGAAGGCGGCGGACGAAGCTCATCCGTGGCGATAAACCGCACCTCGGAGCAGTCATCCGTCAGCAGCGTTAATTCGATTTTTTCATGATAGCGTTGATTGACACCCTGCACGAGAAGAAGATGAGATGAGTCGGAAACAGGCCGGGCAGGCAGACCCCAGTAAACCGCCAGATCCAGAATCGAGTAAATCCGCCCCCGCAGATTGACGACTCCGACGATAAAGGGAGGTGCACAAGGCACACGGGACCAGCGATGGGAGCGGAGGCGCTGTATCTCCTGCACCATGCCTGTGGGCACTCCCAGATATTCTGCGCCCAAGTGGAATGCCTGCACTTCAAGCATCTCCTTGCCTTCCTCTTTTTTCTCCTTCGTCCCGGCCAGCAATTTGGCCCGTTCTTCAAGAATAAGCCGGACGGAGTCCCGGTCGTGAGAATTTGCCGCGCTCATCGGGGTGGTATGATTCTGCATCTTTTACATCCTTTTCTGGTTTAATGGGTTGGCGGTTCCCGCATCGGCCTGCATCATCCCCAATAATTGGCCTGCCGTCAGATCCTCTGAACCAGGCAACAGGCTATCCGGAGAAAGCCGAATAGCCAGCCGGGCAGCAAGCTCTCGGTGGCGTTGAGACTCCTCTTGCTTACCGGCGCGTTCATAGAGATAAGAAAGGCTAAAGTGGGCCAGAACAAAATCCGGATCCAGATAGAGGGTCTTTTTAAACCACGTCAGCGCTTCATCGGTTTTTCCACGGGCTTGCTGAATCATGCCCATGATATAGTGCAAACGGCTGTGCAGCGGATCATCCCGAAGAGCCGCTTCCGCGTAGTTTTCAGCTTGATCGAGATTTCCGGCATTTGCCTCCAGACAGCTTAAACGGTACCGGGTTAACACAGAATCCGGCCTTTTGGCAAGATCGGCCCGAAAAAAGCGGAGCGCTTCATCATAATGATGTTTTTTCATATGCGCTTCCCCTTGCTCGTATAAATTTTGCTCTTCGATTCGGACGGATTTTTCACTTTTCAGTCCAGCGCTTTTCGGCACGGCAGGAATGGAACCGACGCCTGGCGCAAATGACGGATTTTGCCTTTGGGGTAAATGAAGAGAATCCGACGTATGAACAAATCCGGACAACCTCTTTGCGTCCGCTAGGGATTCCTGATCTTCGGCCGGCCGGCCGGAGGCGGATAACTTACTCATTTTTTGGTAGAAAATATTGCCATAGAAAACCAGCATCTGAAATGTGCTGTAAATATCGGAATTTGCCTCACTGGGAGCCACCAGGAGCCATCCGCCGGGCACCAGACATCTGTGAAACCGTTTTGCAATATCACGAATCACCGGTTGGGGCAGATAGATGGTCACACTGCGGCAAAGGATCAGATCAAGATGACTGGTTTGGTTGGCTGTTGCGGGATATTTATCTTCCGACAGATTGAGATAGGCAAACGTCACCATTTTGCGTATGGCCGGGTCGAGAGTAAAAAAACCTCCGTCTTGGGTAAAATACTTTTTCTGCATCTGCGGTTCTGTATTGCGAAGCGACCAGTCCCGATAGCGGCCGACACGGGCCGCTTCCAGGGATTGACGGTTGATGTCCGTGGCCAGAATGCTGATTTTCCATTGTTCGGCGTTGTCCAGCAGCTCATTGAGCAAAATGGCGATCGTATAGGGCTCCTCACCTGTCGCGCAACCGGCGCTCCATAGCCGCAGTGTGCGGTCCATCCAGTGACGGGCGATTAAATCGGGGAAAATATTCCGCCGCAAAGCATTGATCTGCTCCTGATGCCGGAAAAAATAACTTTCACCAATGGTTAGTTTCTTCACGAGATCATCCCACAGTTCGCTGTCGGTTTCGGCGACCAGAAGACGCGCGGCGTATGAAGGAATGTCAGGGCAGTTTGCCTGTTCGGCACTGTCTTTCAATGCGCGGGCCAGGATGTTTCGTCTGGTTTCTCCGATGACGATGCCCACACGTTTCCGGATGAGTTCCCGAAAAAAAACATAGTCGTGATCTTCAAGATGAGGATGTGGCGTCATAGGGAGATGTCGCCTAATTTTTCCAAACGATCCAAAAACAGCCTTTGCGCATCGAGAACCATTATCAGGGACTCGTCCTGTCGAATGATTGCCGACAGCAAACGCGATGAGGAAAGTGCCTGCTGGGGAAGCTCAATTTGAGCATCCGGAACGTTCTGAATGCTCAGAACTTCATCAACGGAAACAGCGGCCGTGATCTGCGAGGATTGGATAATAAGAAGACGATCCTGTAATTCCGGTTCCTTGCCCGGTTGACCAAGCAGACGCCTTAAATCAAGGACGGCGAGAGTCTGCCCGGCAACATTGATCATTCCCGACAGCCAGTCCGGCATGTCGGGGACCGTTGTCACCGCCGCCATGCGCAAAACGCGTATGACCTGGGTCAAAGGCAGGGCGTAATTTTGCCGGGCAATTCGGAAAAGCACATAACACGAGGATTTTTCCTGAATAGAAGAGCGTTGCTTATTTTTTTCCCATGACAAAACGGCCGTATGCATTGCTTTGTCTCTTTCTGCTTGCGTCAATGAAATGTTTCAGTTTCATTATACAGATGAATAAATTTTTGTGTCAAGACAATACTCACGGATGAAAAATTACAATTGATTAATTGAGCGGACTGTTTTAGGGTGCAGCCTTGTTCGGTCATTAATGTCCGGTCTTAAAAAACAATATTTAAGACCAAATTCATGTAAAAAGGAGGAAGTATGGTTAGGAGAATCAATAAGGCCGCAGTTATCGGCTCAGGGATCATGGGTGGCGGCATCGCCGCTCTCCTTGCCGGCGCAGGTGTCGATGTACTCTTGCTGGATATCGTGCCGTTTGATCTGAAAGAAGAAGAAAAGCAAGACCCCAAGGCCCGCAACAAAATCGTCAACGCCGGTCTGGAAGCCCTGCAAAAAGCGAAGCCGCCCCTGCTGTTTCAGAAAGAAGATCTGGGACGCATCACCGTCGGCAATCTCGAAGACGATTTCGGCAAGCTTGCGGATTGCGATTGGATTATCGAAGTGGTCGTGGAAAATCTCAAAATCAAGCAGCAGCTCTTCAAACGGATTGAAGGCATTCGGAAGCCGGATACCATCGTTTCTTCCAATACTTCCGGCATTCCGCTTAAGGACATGTCTGAAGGCTTGAGCAAGAGCTTCAAGGAGCATTTCCTGGGTACGCACTTTTTCAATCCCGTCCGCTGGATGCATCTGCTTGAAATCATTCCCGGCGCAAAAACGCGCAAAGAAGTTCTGAAATTCTTGGCCACTTTCGGAGAAAAACGCTTGGGGAAGGGAATCGTCTGGGCCAAAGATACGCCGAACTTTATCGGCAACCGGATCGGCATCCACGGCATTTCCAAGCAGATTCACTCCATGCTGGAAGACGGCCTTTCCATCCCCGAAGTGGACGCCATCATGGGGGCTCCCCTTGGGCGTCCCAAAACAGCAACATTCGGCACCAGCGACCTGGTCGGTCTGGATACACTGATTCATGTGACGGACAATACTTACGCCAAGTGCGAGCAAGACGAAGTCCGTGACCTTTTCCAGCCGCCGCAGTTCATTCGCGGCATGGTCGAGCGCAAACAGCTGGGCAATAAAACCAAGGCCGGTTTCTATAAAACCGAACGTACGCCCGAAGGTAAAAAAGTCAAGCTGGCGATTGATCCCAAAACAGGTGAATACAAACCCTTTGAAAAGGTTGCGGCCCCCTGTCTGGATGCCGTCAAAGCCGCCAAAACGACGGCTGACAAGCTGAAGGCCGCCCTCTACGGCGAGGACAAACTTTCCAAGTATGCCTGGAAAACCAGCGCCAGCTCGCTGATTTATTCCGCCAATCGCATTCCTGAAATCTCCGATACCGTGGTGGAAATCGACAACGCCATGAAATGGGGATACAACTGGGAACTGGGGCCCTTTGAAACCTGGGACGCCATCGGCCTGAAAGAATCAGTCAAGAAGATGGAAAAGGACGGCATGGCTATACCCAAAAACATTCAGCAGATGATTGCCAAGGGAGCGACTTCTTTCTATAAACTTGAAAACGGCAAGAGGTTGTTCTACGATTTCGCATCCGAAAGCTACAAACCAGTTCGCGTAAGCGATACGGCCATCAGTCTGCCGGCGTTGCGCGCGGAAAACAAGGTGGTGAAAACCTCCTCCGCCGCATCCCTTATCGATCTGGGCGACGGAGTTTTCTGTTTGGAATTCCACTCCAAAATGAACGCCATCAACAAAACCATGACCGATTTCATGGTTGTGGCCGCTCAGCATGTTCGTGATAACGGCATCGGAATGGTTATCGGCAATCAGACCGGCGGCATGCCCGGTCATTTTTCAGCGGGTGGCGATTTAGCTTACATGCTCAGTCTGGCCAGGGAAAACAAATTTGATGAAATCAACAATTTTATCAAAGAAGTCCATGTGGGCATCATGGGCCTGCGCTATGCACCCTTCCCCGTTGTGGCGGCGCCATACGGTCTGACACTGGGCGGAGGCTGCGAGGTCTGTTTGGCGGCAGACAGAATCGTCGCGCACATGGACCTCATCATGGGATTGGTCGAAATTGGCGCCGGTTTGGTTCCGGCGGGCTGCGGCATGATTAATTTGTGGCGCAAATCCACCACGGCCAAGCCGGATATCTCCAAAATCACCGATTGGGGAGGATTTTTCATCCAGTGCTTTATGCAGGTGGCCCAGGCGAAAACCACCATGTCTGCCTCTGAAGCGCGTGCCCGCGGCTTCCTCGGCGCCCAAGATCGCATCGTCATGAACCGCGACAATCTGATCGGCGAGGCCAAGAAAGAAGTTCTGCGAATGGTCGAAGACGGCTATGCGCCTCCAATGAAAAAGAAAATTGCAGTATTCGGGCGCGAGGCGAGCGGCATGATTTATGCCGAAATGCTCAACATGAAAAGCGGCGGCTATATCACGCCGCATATGGAACTAATCGCCAAGAAAATCTGCCACTGCATGTCGGGCGGAGATGTCCCCTCGGGAACGCTGGTGACTGAAGAATATCTCCAGTCGCTGGAGCGCGAAGCGTTTGTGGAACTGTGGAAAACAGAAAACACCCAGAAAATGGCCGAAAGCATTATGACCACCGGCAAGCCGATGTTCTTATAGGCTTATTTTAGGATAACAGGAGGATTGATAAATGAGAGAAGCATATATAGTGGAATCAGTAAGGACGCCGGGTTGCAGAAGAGGGCGCGGCGCTTTTGCGCAGACCCGGCCGGAAGATTTACTCAAAACCGCTCTGGACGGATTGATGGATAGGGCAAAAATTGACAAGGGTGAAGTGGAGGACATGCTGGTCGGCTGCGCGTTTCCGGAAGCCGAACAAGGCTTGAATTTGGGACGCATTGTCGCCCAGATAGCCAAATTTCCCGACACCACCTGCGGCGCGATTGTCAACCGTTTTTGCTCTTCCGGCTTGGAGGCCATCGCCCTTCAGGCCATGCGTATTAAAAGCGGCTGGTGCGACGTGGCCATTGGCGCCGGTTGCGAATCCATGTCCATCGTGCCGATGGGCGGAAACATGCCTCGGCCCAATCCGGAATGGGCCAAGGAAAACGCGGATGTTTACATGTCCATGGGCATCACCGCCGAAAATGTTGCCCGGCGTTACGGGATCACACGCGAAATGCAGGATGAATTCGCCTACCATTCCAATATGAAGGCGGCCCAGGCACAGAAAAACAAGTCCTTTACGGAAATTATCCCCACTCCCGCCTATAAATACATCGAAAAAGACGGAATGTGGACCAAAACCATGAAAATGCAGGATTTTGATGACGGAGTCCGTGCCGACACCACCATCGAAGGCCTGGGCAAATTGAGGGGAGCCTTCGCTTCAGCCAATCCGTGGGTACCCAATCAGGGTTCGGTAACAGCGGGAAATTCCTCGCAAACCACGGATGGCGCGGCCGCCAGCTTGATCATGAGCGAAGAGGCCGTAAAACGCCTGAACGTCAAACCCATTGCCAGAATTCTGGCATACGCCGTGGCGGGATGTAAGGCGGATGAAATGGGCGTCGGTCCGGCTTATGCCGTTCCCAAGGCCCTGCAACTGGCCGGCCTCAAGGTGGAAGACATCAACCTCTGGGAACTCAATGAAGCTTTTGCTTCCCAATGTATCTACGCCATGCAGAAGCTGGGATTGTATGACGATAAGTCGTTCTGGTCCAGCGACAGCGACAAGCGCATTGTCAATGTAAATGGCGGCGCCATTGCGCTGGGCCATCCGTTGGGATGCACCGGTGCCAAACTGTGTGCCCAGCTCATCAATCAAATGAAAATCCGCAAGGCAAAATATGGCGTAGAATCCATGTGTATCGGCGGAGGCATGGGCGCAGCAGCAGTTTTTGAGTTGTGCTAATATTTTTTGCCATTGATTTTCCATCTTTTAAAAGGGCTGCCCTGGGCAGCCCTTTTTTTTCTGATCAGGATCAACAAAAAAATCGTCCGGAAGTCGTCGGAGAAAAAAATGGATACGCAATAAGAAAAACCTTGACAGGAATTTTTTTCTATGTTTTTATAACGAACATTCAATATAAAAAGCATGGCTTTTCCGGTTGCTTTTCAACCCTTGATCACCGGTTTTCCCCGTGCGGATAAAAAAAGAGGGTTTTCAGTGAAATCATTTAACATGGATTCGAATGTCTGCTTGAACTGTTTTCCATTCAATATTCATCTTTCAATCCGTTTTTTGACATACTCCACGATCCTGATCCATACACGTTGCCAAGGAGGTGAGTGTCATGCCTAAAATTGTCAATCATGAAGAATACCGTCAAACCCTACTGGAAAAAAGCCTGAATCTGTTCACCCGCAAAGGCTACAACAATATCAACATGAAGGAAATCGCCGCCGAAATCGGTGTTTCGACCGGAACGCTTTATCATTATTTCCCCTCCAAGGGAGACATGCTTTCCCAAATGATCGCATGGGTGGGTGATCGAAACATCCAGGAATATATCGAACGTACCAGCAATGTCGAAAACATAAGCGACCGCTTCGATATGATGGTGGGTTACTGGAAAGAAAGAAGTGAACTGTACGAAGACATTATGCTTCTGGCGATTGATATGTATCGCACGACGAAAATGGAACAGTGGAAACCGGTTTATTCATTTTTCGCCGAGCGCCACACAGCCGGCATGTCTGAACGTCTCAACATTTCACGGGAGTTTGCTCGTTTCATCTTCATTTATTTCATTGGTCTTTCCTTTCATTCGCTGGCATTTGACGGCACCGACGAATTCCACAGTGAGGTTGATTTTCTCAACGCAATTTTAAGACCCCTCATCGCTGAAGCCCCCCTGGACATGGATCAGGCAGCCCATCATTTCATGAAAATTCACAAAGAGCTTCTGATGAAGGCGCCGACAAACGTACAGCAAGAGACCGAACATAAGGAAAAAAACGGCAAGCTCGGAAAAACAAATAACAAAGAGGGAAAAGCAGTCAAAAAAACAGGAACAAGAGGGGGACAGATAGACCATGAATAAAACACTAGATGAGTTGTTTTTTTATCCGCTAGACACGGTTGACGAAGAAGCACAAGATGTTCTTCACCTGGTCAGACAATGGGCCGACAGAGAAATTCTATCCAAGCGGCAGGAATATCGTGAAAACATTGATCCCTTGTTCATCGAAAAGAGAAATACTCTTAATCTTACCATTGGGTTGCAACGTCTGACCCTGCCCGAGGAACGCGGAGGATTCGGTTGGGACCACCCTTCCCGCGCTCCTGGGATTGTTTCTGTACTTTCGGAAATCGGACGCGCCGACGCCTCTATCGGCGTAATTTCAGCGATGCAGTGTGCAATCTTTGCCGTTGCCGGCATGCCGCTGTATTCAGATGCAGAACTCAGCAATATGTTAGCCTCCGCTTATTGCGTCGAAGAGCTGAGAACTTCTTCTGTGATCCTTCCGGGCACAGGCTCCGCAGATAAAGAAACTTCATTGTTTTTAGGGAGATCTATTGCCGCAACCGTAAAGACGGATGGAGATGGCTTTACGCTTAACGGATTCAACATGAGGCCTTTCAGCAGCGGTTCTTGCGCCGATCTTTTCTGTGTGGTTTGCGCCGACCAGGAAGGACGCCCCTGCATCGCTCTGGTTCCAGGCAATGACAGAAATATCTTACGTGGCAGGACTCTTCAGGAAACGGGACTCAATTCCTGCGCCAATGCTGAGGTCAGCTTCAACGGTGTCCATATTCCAAAATCCCATGTTCTTATCCGAGAAGGCGTTGTGGAGGAAATTTATGCCTGGCTCAACCTCTTTCTGGGCAGTGTAAGCGTCGGCGTGGGTATGAATTCATTTGAAATTTTCAGAGACTGGGCGGAAACCAGAACGATTAAGGGCGGAACCATGATGAAGGAAAATCCACTCTGTGCTTCGGTTCTGGCCGATGTGGCCGATGAAATCTTCACGGCAAGGCTGCTCCTTTACAATCTGGCCCACATGATGTCAAAGCCTGAAGATTGGAAACACGGTGGTTTCCAACGGATCTACACTTTTTCACAGATCATCGGTTCACAGATACAGCAGAAGATCGTTCGGGCAATCAACAGAGGATTGGAGCTCATGGGCTCCGCAGGCTACGCCAAAGAGTGGCATGTGGAAAAACACTGGCGGGATGCCAAAACCATTCAGTCTTACCTCTGTGGAGTCGGCGCCGAGGCGCCGGTAAAGATGGATACGGCGCGGTTTTTCTTTGACTGCAAAGAGATTTAAAAAGGAGAGGAAAGATGAAAAGCTTCGATGAATTCTCAAAACCGGAAGAATATATATCCCCAATGGATAAACACCTCCGCAGCGCTCTGAGAAACTGGGCCACGAAAGAAGTTATGCCTTACCGGCGTAAATACGATGAAGACTGGAAGGAGCATCATCTGATTGAACCCGCCTTCGACAAGCTTATGGGAGATAAAGGTGTTGGCGTTCAAAAAGCCCTTTTCCCTCCGGAGCTTGGTGGCTGGGGAATTGGCCGTTCCGATTACGCCTTCACTGTTGCCTGCGCGCTGGCAGAGGAGGTTGGACGGGCGGACACCGCAATGGCGGTGGCTTTTATGGTGACCTACTGGCCTCTCACAACAATCCTGGTTGATCCTCATGTCAACTGGCGGCTAGCCAAAGAATTTGCACCGATGTTCTGCGAGACCGATAAGGCAGTTTTCGCAGCCAACGCCATGACGGAACCTCAGGGCGGTGCGGACATCGAGAACATGGATATCCTGGGTGGAAAAACCATCCGTACAACCGCACGATTAGACGGTGATGAATGGGTAATCAACGGTCATAAGCTCTGGCCCACCAATACAGGCGGGGTGGCCAAACTTTTTGTTGTTCCCTGCACGACAAAGTTGGGATCGCATGATCCGAATGACTTTGCTTTAATCTTTGTTCCCGCCGACGCCAAAGGCGTAACCCAGGGAGGGCCTTACGAAAAGGCCGGCATGGCTGCTGATAAAAACGGCGATATCTGGTTTGACGATGTAAGAGTTCCCTGCTGGTACCGCGCACATGGACCGGGAATGGACGCGCAGGTCTTTCGCGAAATCATTCCCTGGGGATTGGTGGGAAGCATGGGATTTCTGTGCGGCGCCATGCTCAACCTTTACGAAATCCTCTACGACTTCGTTTCGACCAAAACATATAATAATAAACCGCTGAAAGAAAACGATGCCATTGCCGGTATTATCGGCCGGATTGCCGGCGACATCGATATCTGCAGAATCCTGGCTTACGAAGGGGCCAAAATGGGCGACCGGCGCAATAAGCCCTATGGCTATCCCCTGTATTCCGATGAAGTGGCCTGTAAGCTCCGCAACCTCAAAGACTTCGTTTCCGACAGAGCGGTGGACATATTCGGCAAGGCCATGGATGTTCTGGGCGCGTACGGTGCCGATCGTGAATACGATATCGAAAAGCACTGGCGCGATATCAAGATCATTCAGCTATGGATGGGCGGCAAGCAACTCTGTCAAATGGAAGCAGCCCGGTATTTTTTTAATTGTAAAACCTTATAGGAGAACCAATCATGCAAGAAGCCAACAAGGGAGTCATTGACTTAACCGATCGTGTGCTTAAGGAACTGCTCAAGAAGCCGGGCTTCAAAGAAGGCGTCCGAACGGTCCTGCAGAACATTGATCCGGAATCAAGCCGCAGTCTGGTGCGAACAATGATGTGGCAGGACCCGGAATTTTTTTTGGGAGTGCTCGGCGCCGTTCCCTCCATCATCAATTCCATGACGCACTGTTTGGATGAACTGCTCATTCAGCTCAACGAGAAATTTTCGCCGCAGCTCCTTCACGATTTTTTGAAGTCAATGGTCATGTCGCTTGATAAAAAAACCCTGGAAAGCATTGTCCGCAACGGAAAATTGCTGGGGACGGAATTATGGATCGTCGCGGAAGAAACCTACAATGAACAAAATGCTTCGAATACCGGCACGGATGGAGAAGAACATGGAAAATAGCACCGTAATGCCCGCTGAAGGCGGCGTCATGAAAGAGGTGTTCAGCACACCTTTTGTGAAGGATCTCATTCGCAATCATCTGCAAAATATCAAACCGGACAAGACCCATCCGCTGGTCAATGCGCTTATCTGGCAGGATCCGGAAATTATGCTGTCCCTCCTGGCTTCCATCCCCCCCGTGGTCAACTCCTGTACAGGCGCTCTGGCCGAGACGGGAAAACAGGTTAATGAAAAGCTTTCTCCGGAACTGATCCGGGATTATCTCGCCAGTATGTTGAAAGAAATTGACACCAATGAATTCAAAGCCCTGGCCGAAGCCTACACGACCCTGATGAAAAATCTCTGGGAGGTGTCGCCCGAATTCAGGGAAGCACTCGCTCAAACTCTTACCCACGATGCGCCGCCGCTGATCGGCAGGGGAATCAACAAGGCGACCCGCTTGATCAATGACGTCCATAAGAGTGATCCGCAGGCGGTAAGTAAATTTGTTTCCGACGTGGTGGCCAATGTCGATATCCATGCGTTTCGGGATGCAACCCACACCATCGTCAATGCGGTGCTCGATCAGAAGCTGCATTTCGGTTCCTGGATGTGGCAGCTTATCCGGAAAAGGATGAAACGCAGGACGTAGCGGACAGAAGATTCTCAGAATCTGTCGGATGAAATGATCGTTTTAAATTTAAAATGGAGGCTGATTCCATGAATTGTGCTGAAAAACCTGTCCAACCGGATTCTGTCGCCGACCTGACGGGGAAAATGGTGTGGCAAATTGCCAAAACTCCCGCGGCAAGAAAATTACTGATGGCAGTCACCCACGAAGCGCTTAAAGACTGGTCGGGCGAAAGCAAACTAAAAGCCCGCATGTCTGCAAACGTGGAAAAGATTGTGGATAATGTCTTGTCCCGGAAAAGGCAGGACGAAAATTCGAATCGCGAAGGTGCGGATTACGCGGAGAGTCTGCGACCGGTTGTCCGGCAACTAATCGAGCATATTGACTTCGGCGAAATCAAAGAATCCGCCGATTTTCACAAAGATCATATCGGGTCCGTGGTGAAAATGATCAATGAAGAGCTTTGGCGTTATCCAGCCAAAGTGATCTGCCTGTTGTCTCTCCTCCCTGTGGCGGTAAACATGTCTGTTTCCACAGCCAAGGAAACTCTGTCACCGATAAATCATCTCGCACCGGACCTTCTCAGTGACGTTGTCTTTTCGCTGATGGATGACATCGACGGGAAAGACATCGGAATGCTGATTAATGAATTGAGCGAACTGGTTCGCAAGATCCACACCGGCAGCACACTGCTGGGTGAGTCGGGCAAACCACGGCTTCCCAACGCGCTGTCGCGCCTTTCACAGGAAACAATGAGCACGGTCGATATCCATCTGCTCATCAAAGCCAGAACCCTTCTGTCGGAGATCAAGGAAGTATCGTTTACATCCTTCATGGATCAGCTGGAACAAAGCCCGGAGCTTTCCAGTGAATATTTCCAGAACCATTTTCTTTCCGTTGTCGCTTTCATCAGAAACTGGAGCCGCAAAACCGATACCTTTGAGCGACTATTTTCCGATGAAGACCTTGCGCGTGAATTTGCCAAAGGAATGGGTGAGATTGACGCCCAGGAGGTGGCCAATACAATCAGCAGATTGTGCGGAATCCTGAATCGTGTGCACGCCATTACGCCGGGAATCATCAGAAACACCCTTTCTCAGGCGATCAACTCGGTTGATGCGGATGAAGTCGGTGAAACGATACGATGGCTTACCGAGGATATTGTGGAGTCAGTCAAGCCTGTGGCAAACGAAGTACTGCCACCCGTTATCAGGGGAATTGCCGATCTCTTAAGGCCCGATCCAGCCGGCGGTTCCCGGGAAATTGAGGCAGCGCTTGCCTACTTGAAAAGTGCCGTCAACAACAGGGAGGTGGCCCCATGATGAAGGAATTTTTTGAGGCTGCTACGGCTCTCAATAATAAGTTCGTGACCCGGTGGAAGCTAAACGGAAAAAAGGTGGTGGGCTATACCTGTTCATATGTGCCTGATGAAATTTTTCACGCGGCAGGCATTCTTCCCTTCAGAATTCGCGGCTTCGGCGCAATGGACACAACCATTGGCGACACATATTTCGGCCCCTTTATTTGCAGCCTTCCCAAGTGCATGCTGCAACTGGCCGGAGAAGGTAAGTTTAATTTTCTGGACGGTGCCATCATTACCCCCGGTTGCGATTCGATGCGGCGGCTGGATGAATGCTGGCGTAAAGCCGGAAAGGATATTGAAGGGGCAATTCCTCCTTTCTTTTTCCACTATGGTGTTCCGCATAAGTACTCGGACTATACCGTGAAATGGATGACGGAAGAAACCCGGCGCCTCATTGCGGCGGTGGAAGAACACTTCAGCGTGAAGATCAGCGACGATGAGCTGAAAAAGGCCATCCAACTCTACAATCAAAGCAGGTTGCTCCTGGATCGTTTCGAAGCGCTGCGTACGCTGGATGCTCCCCCCTTCAGCGGAGAAGACGCATTGGCGGTCATCCTCGCCGGCACAACCATGCCCCGCGAAGAATACAACAAGCTCCTGGAGCAGTTCATTGCTGATGCGGAAAAAACTTCGGGAATCAGGGACCGGGTGCGTCTAATGCTTGTGGGCAGCGCCAACGATGACGTCGAACTGGTCCGGGTGATGGAAGGAGGAAAGGCCATTGTGGTTGCCGACAATTTGTGTTTCGGCTCGCGGTTTTATTCCGACCAAGTGGATGAGGAAGGCGATCCTGTACTTGCGCTTTCCCGACGATACCTGGGTCATAATGATTGTCCCCGCATGTATGGAGATTATCGGAGAAGACTTGAGATTCTCACCCAGAAAGTGGCCAAGGCGAAAATTGAAGGCGTCATTTTGCAGAACATCCGGTTTTGCGATCTCCACGGTTCTGAAAACGGCCTGTTTGAAAGAGACATGGAAGCCCGTGGCATTCCCTGCATGCGCCTGGAACGGGAGTACGGTCCCCTGGTGGAAACAGGTAGAATGAAGATGCGTGTTGACGCCTTTATTGAAAGAATACAACAGAGGAGGGCAGTCGCATGAGAAAGGAGACCAGAGAATATAAATTTGACTGGATGCTGTGGAATACATTTGCGTCAGCTGCGCGGCTGAAAAGCGGGACGGATAAGGAATTCCGCACCATGTTAAAGTATATTCCTTATTTTAAAGGTATTGTTGAAGTGGTGCTTGGCACGGGGGAACCGGGGCAGAAGTTCATCGAGATATGCGCTCAATATATGGAAAATCTGACGTTCGCGAAAGAAAGGGGAAAAAAGACAGCCATTACGACATTCTGTTTTTCCCCATCCATTTTTTACGCCATGGATATTGTGCCGGTCTGCCTGGAGGTCATTTCCGTGATGATGACCTTTGCCTATAAAAGAGGGACGGCGGAATTTCTGGATTACTGCAACGAGGCGGGTTTCACGGAAACCTCCTGCTCCTCACAACGCGGCACCATCGGCGCTTATCTGGCCGGAATCGGCACGGACGTGGACATGTTTGTCACGGATACGCCGGGCGTTTGCGACACCAATGCCAATGCTTTTTCCTTTGCGGCGGCCTATCTCGACAAACCGTTTTTTCAACTGGATATGCCGCCGGATCTCACCGGGACTCGTTCCAATGAATACCATCGGGAAGACTTCAAAGCGCTCATCCGTTTTCTGGAGGCACAAACGGGGAAAAAGCTTGACCCCGAACGCCTGAAAGAAAATCTTCGCGAACTTGCCCGGCAGGATGAAATCATCGCCGAACTGGAAGATCTGGCCCGGATTGTTCCCAGCCCCGTGCCGGTGTCTTATAATATGATGGTGTATGCTTCACGGTTTCTTTTTGCCGGCATGCCGGAATGTACCGGCGTGCTCGAATCCATGCGGAAAGTCGCCCGCGAAAACGCCGCGAAGAATATCTCCGGATTAAGCGGAGGGGTGGAAAAGTTACGGGCCTTTTTCTGCTATATTGACCATTACGCGCAAAACATGCAGTTCTGGCAAATGCTTGAAGGGAACGGCATCTGCTATCAGGGCAACATCCTCAGCCACTACTGGTCTCCCAACGCGCCATATGTAGCAGATTATCATAAAGAAGAGGTGGCCTATAATATCGATATGACGGATATGGACTCGCTGATCGACAGCCTGGGTATGATCAACTCGCGCATGCCCATGATCAAATCCATCCGCGGGCCCTATGACGCCCCTAATATGTGGCTGGAAGATACCCTAGCCCTGGCGAAAATGTATAGCGCGGACCTGATTGTCTACAATGGAACGCCGGGATGCCGGAATACCTGGGGGATGGTCAAGCTTCTGGCCCGGGACACGGAGAAAGCGGGCTATCCGACGTATATCATGTATGCCGACGCTTTTGATGCGCGTGTCCAATCCTGGGAAGCGACGGAAGAGCGATTTATGGAATTTCTAAAGGTAAGGAGGCTTGTATAATGTTTGCAGCGGGATGCGATGTGGGTTCCTTAACGTCCAAAGCCGTCATTATGAAGGACGGAAAGATCATTCAATCGTTAATTATCAAGTCTAAGGCAAGGCCATGGGAATCAGCCGATGAAGTCATGAATATGCTCCTGACCCGGGCAGGACTCACGATGAAAGATATCAAAAGTTGTGTGGGCACCGGCTATGGACGGGATAAAATATCATTTATTGATGAAGCGGTTTCTGAAATAGCCTGCCACGGCAAGGGAGCCCGCTGGCTGGTTCCTTCTGTCAGGACGGTCATCGATATCGGCGGTCAGGACTGCAAGGCTCTGCGTCTGGATGATAAAGGAAATATGGTGAAATTCATCACCAATGACAAATGTGCATCCGGTACCGGCCGATTTCTGGAAGTCATGGCCAAGGTGCTGAATCTGAAGCTTGATGAGATGGGAGAAATGTCGGTGCGTTCCAGGCAGCCGGTTACCTTTGCATCGGCATGCACGGTCTGGGCGCAGGCCGACGTGATCCAGCATTTGAACGACAAGGTGCCCATTGAGGATATCGCCGCCGGCGTCAATAACGCCATGGCCAGCCGCATGTCCACCCTCGCCAATAACATAGGATTGGAAAAGGATGTTTGCATGACAGGCGGTGTGGCAAAAAATAACGGCGTGGTCAGCGCGCTGGAAAAGCATCTGGGAACACGGATTAAAAGAATACGCCGTGAAGACCCGCAGCTTGCCGGAGCTATCGGGGCCGCGCTCTTTGCCGCGGAAAAATTGAATGGAGGTGCCAAATGATTACAGCGGGTTGCGATATCGGGTCTCTGACGGCCAAGGCTGTTATTTTGCAGGATGGAAAGATGCTGGCCTCTGAAGTGATTCTTGCCTCGGCGCAGCCGGAAAAATCATCCATGGAGGTGATGAAGCGCGCCGTGGAAAAGGCCGGGATCAACATGGAAGACATCGAATACTGTGTGGGTACCGGCTATGGCCGCAAGCACATTCCGTTTATGAACTCCCCGGAATCAGAAATCGCCTGCCACGGCAGGGGAGCCGTCTGGCAGGTGCCGTCGGCGCGTACCGTGGTTGATATCGGCGGACAGGATGCCAAAGCCATCAAGGTGGACGAGAAGGGAAACGTAGAACGCTATGTTTATAACGACAAGTGCGCTTCGGGGACGGGACGGTTCCTCGAGATTATCGCCGACGCCCTGGAGATCAAGCTGGAAGATATGGGCGCTATATCCGGGAAGGCAACGGAGAAACTAACCCTGTCCAACCAATGCGTGGTTTTTGCTGAAACGGAGATTATTTCTCTGGTGAACGAGGGAAAAGAGATCGCCGACATCATCAACGCCCTGCATCAGGCTGTTGCCAACCGGGCGGCGTCGCTTGCCCGGGGCATCCTGGTTGCGCCCGATGCTGTGATGACGGGCGGCGTGGCAAAAAACGCCGGTATGTTTGCGGCGTTGGAAAAGGCGCTGGGCGTGAAGTTGCACAGCGTGGATAATCCTCAGATTAACGGCGCTCTGGGGGCAGCTCTTTTTGCCGCCGATAAAATCAGCGATGCGAGAAAGTAGACGGGCATGGAGCTTTTTGAACAGACCTTTATAGATATCCGAAATTATATCGAAGGAAAAAATAGTCTCTCTGGCGTTGCCAAAAAACGAAATACTCCCTGGCCTTCAGCCAAGGGCAGAAACGTTGTCCTGTCGGATGAAATGGCGGTGGAACTGGGGAACCCGCAGATGAATTCAGTTTCCTGTCTTCTCTGGACGCAAAAGCCTGATCTCATTTGTGACGGGAAAATAACACTCATCGGTCCGGATATCAAGGACAGCTCTGAGAAGAGTTTACCATTCGGCAAGGTTGTTCTTGCCGAAGTCAGCGGAATTGATGAAGAGAGCGCCTACGATCAATACAAGGAAATGGAAGCCGTGAGATATTCTCTTGATCTCAAGGGTTACATGATCAGGGCTGTATCACAATATCAGCGGGAATGGAGCCGTATCAGCCGTGAGGCCCTGCAAAACGGTTTTTCTTTTGAAGTTCTGGGCGGTGCTTTGCGGGAAGAATATTTAAAGAAGGATTATATTCATGCCGTCGAATTTCTGTTTGTAACGTCCAGCGCCGAAGATGTCGGTGAACTTCAGGAGATTACCAGAAATGTCGGCCGGACAATCAGCGCCATGAACAAGATGCTCAGCGAGATCGATTCTGATTGTGACGAGTGTGAATATAACGATGTCTGCGACGAAGTTGACGAACTAAAAGGAATGAAAAAACAAAGGGATGAAAAGAGGAAAAAGGCACATGGATAAAAAAACCAAGACAATCGCTTTATGTGGAAAAGGCGGCGTAGGCAAGACATCGGTGTCGGCGCTGATGGTCAAGAACCTTGCCCGAAGGAAAGACCTCAAAGTTCTGGCCATTGATGCAGACCCGGCCGTGGGTCTTTGCACGGCGCTGGGCGTGTCCATTAAAAAAACAGTGGATGATATCAGAAAGGATTTGATTGATGCCATTAAGAAGGGAGAGAGTCAGGACAAGGACGCAACATTGAACATGCTCGACTACGAACTGTTTGACGCTCTGACGGAGTACAATAATATCGGGCTTCTTGCGATAGGCAGACCGGAGTCGGAAGGCTGTTTCTGCAAACTCAACTCTCTTTTGAAGGATATCATCCAGGATCTGGCGAAGAATTTTGACGTTGTGCTTATCGACGGAGAAGCGGGTGTTGAACAGATCAACCGCAGGGTGATGAAAACCGTTGATCATCTGATCATGATCTCCGATACCTCCGCCAAAGGGGTTCATGTTGCCAACACCATCAAGCATCTTGCCCAGGACAACAAAGCCGTTGATTACAAAAGCATGGGGATCATTTTAAACCGCGTCAGAGACGAAAGCGAAGTTTCAAATATTCAGAACAATTTGCCCATTCCGTTATTGGGATGGCTGCCGGAGGACGATCTGATCAGAGAATTTGATTTTCATGGCAGGTCATTTATCGATTTCCCCGATGATGCAAAAGCCTGCAAAACCGTAAAACAAATTCTTCAGGATTTGCAGATTCTTTAGACGGGGTGGAGTGTCCGATGAATATTGCGTTGGTGTATTTTTCACAGACCGGCCAGACGCTTAAAGTTGCTGAAGCCATGGCGGCCGGTTTGCGCGAAAAAAAGCATACGGTAAAAGTTCTGGCGATCCAGAAAGTAAAGCCTGCCGATGTCGTAAAATGTGATTTGCTGGGCGTGGGCTCTCCCTGTTTCGAAAGTCAGGCGCCGGCAGTGATTCTGACCTGGCTTCGGGCCTGGCCGGCCCTCCATGGCAAGAAGGCTTTTGTCTTCGCCACCGCGGGCGGAGCGCCCGGCCGTGTCCTTTACGACCTCACCCAAGCGATCCAAAACAAAGGAGCCAGGATAATCGGAGGTTACCTGGGACACGGCAGGGTACATCATCCCGCTCCCTGTCTGATCGGACGCCTGCCTACCCGTCCGGATTCCGAGGACCTGTCACAGGCCCGCAACTTTGCTTTGGCTGTGGAAAGACATATACAGACCGGCTATGAGGGCTTCATGCCGGAGAGCCATCCGGATGCGCTTAAACGGACATGGGGTTTTTATCAACTCGTAGGCCTCATCGCGAAACCTTTCCTGTTGCGGATTGTCCTGCCCAAACCAAAGCTCGACGAGAGTCGATGCAATCAATGTCAGATCTGCGCCAGGGAATGCCCGGCGAAGAGCATTACGCTGACCCCATACCCGGTGTTAGACAGCCACTGTATCCGCTGTTACCATTGCCAGAATGTTTGTCCTCAAAAGGCCTTGAACGAATCCTGGTGGTACGGCAATCTGATCATCTGGTCCCTATACAACACAACCTTTGCACGCCTCTTCGGGGATCTGAAACCTGGAGAGAGAATATACTGATCGAATAGACGTTGAACACAGGAAGGAGATGTGTATTGTAATGCCCGGCAAAACCATCAAGGTCTTTGAAGAACTTTTGGAAGATCCTCAAAATCGTCTGGTTGAGCAAGCGGTTAAAAACGGACGTATCCCTATCGGTTATTCCTGTTCATATGTGCCCGAAGCGCTGCTCATGGCGGATAAGCTTTTTCCCGTACGGATGCATGCACCCGGGTTGGCCGGTACCGAGATTGCGGACAACTATCTTTCCAGCTTCGTCTGCAGCTATGCCCGGGGTCTGCTTGAATTCGAGATGGACGGGCGTTTCGATATGCTGCAGGGGTCTGTGTATGTCCCCTCGTGCACTCATATGCAAAGGCTTTACGACAATCTGGTTTATCTCAGAAAGCCTGCTTTCAATCATATCCTGGATGTGCCGCGTAAGGTCAATCAAGATACGCTGGCCTGGATGGCAGAAGAACTGAAAACCATATCGGACAAGCTTGCAGCACATTTCCATGTAGACATGAGTGATGAGTCAATCAATACGGCCATGCAGAAATGGAACGCTTTTGTTAATGTGATTCAGACCATCGGCGAGTTGCGTAAAAAGCGGTATCCACCGATTACCGGCACGGAGTTTCACCAGCTCGTCATGGCTTCGCTTGCTTCACCCAAAGATCTGATCCTACCCTATATCCTTGATTTTCAAAAAGAGCTCGAAGGGCGTCAGGGAATACAAAACTGTCGGGCACGACTGATGGTCGTTGGCGGTCATCTTCATGATCCGGAATTTATCCGGATGATCGAGTCCCAGGGGGCCCTCGTGGTCGCGGACCGTTTCTGCACCGGAACCATTCCGGGATTCCATCCCATTGAACCGATCGGCGGCAATCCTTACAAAACAATGGCCGAATACACCTTCGCCAGAACGCTCTGTCCGCGGATGATGGAAGAATTCGATCGTAGACTGAACACGATTGTCGACACGGTAAAAGAATACCGGGTGGACGGAGTTGTGCTTGAAATCATTAAGTTCTGCGACCTCTGGGGTGTCGATTCCATGCCACTGGTGACGGCATTGCGCGAAAGGGGAATCCCGGTGCTGAAACTGGAAAGGGAATACCGTCTTTGCGCAGAAGGTCAACTGCGCACACGCGTACAGGCTTTTATCGAAAGCATGGGAAAATAAAGGAGGCTTTCCGTGAAACTCAATACCGTCATTGACAATACCAAAACCAGGATCGTGCTGCTGCCGGATATTCTGAAGAGCTTTCTGCGGAATTCTCTGCTTGGATACCTCTTCAGCGCGCCTCACCCCAGAGATGCACTGGTATATATGAAATACTGGAGCATGACCGGTGTGGCCATCCTGATATTTCTGGGGCAAGCCCTGTTCAAACTCGGCCCCCTCGGACTGGTCCGCTCGCTGATTAAGAATCCATGGATCCTAACACTGCTGCGAGTGAACGGACTTGCCAATCGTCTGGTGCGCGGCCGGTCCGGCATGTATCATGATTCGATCTGTCTGACGGTGCACTCCGTGGCTTTAGGCGTGCTGGAACAGTTGCGAGACATGCTGTTTGATCCCAAACACCTCGTCATCTTTGAAGATCTGGTTCCATATGACATCGCCCGTGCCATGGGTCTCAAATCCTATCTGCTTGAGGCCATGGGTATCGTTCTACCCATCATGCATTCCGATGCCTCACTGCAATACATCGACGAAGCCGAGAACGCGGGTATGAATCCGGATGCCTGTAGCCTGCCCAAAGCCACGGTCGGCATGGTTCTTAAGGGACATATGCCTAAAGGAATCGCCATTGTAAGCTCCAATATGCCTTGCGACGCCGGTGCGGCTTCGTATGCTTTCCTGCAGCGGGCCTATGACCTGCCGATTTACCGTCTGGACGTACCCTATCATTTTTACAATGAACGGGCGGAAAAACTCTTTGCCCGGGATGTTATGGGCATGATCACATGGCTCGAGGAGCGCACTCCCGGACGCATGGATTGGAACCGCATGCGCGAAATCTGTAACGGACGAAATTACATGCTGGAGATGGAGACCGAGCTGTGGGATATGCTCCGGATCCGGCCGGCCCCATTGGCATCTGAAGCTGTATGGCTGAGCCATCTCTGGCATTTCAATATCACGGCCGGCCACCCGATCTCGATCCGTCACTATGAAAAACTTCTGGAAATGGCCCGAAAAAACTACACAAATAAACTTCCCGCAACAGAAAACGAAAAGTACCGGGCCGTGCTCTGGAATCCACCTTTCCTGCATTTCATCGACATCTTCAGTTGGGCGGAGCGCACTTACGGTGTGACCCTGATTAACGATAGCATGACCTATAATCACCATGAACCCATTGATACCACCTCACCCGAGACCATGCTCAGAGACTGGGGCAAGACCATCATGCAGGGGCCCATGGTACGCCACACCCGGGGACCGGCCGAGAACTACCTAGACGATATTTTCCGCATGGTCAAACAGTTCAATCTGGATATGGTGTGGATCGCCAATCACGTAGGATGTAAGGGAGGACAGGCCATGAATGGCATCCTCCGCGAACGTTGCCGCACCGAAGGAATTCCGCTGCTCATTTTGGATTACGATCTCTCCGATCCGCGGATCGTATCGCATGATAATATGATGCGGCAAGTGGAGTTCTTTATGGAAAACGTCATGAAGGCACAACGTCTTCATTAACCGAAAAGAAGGAATTGTCCATGGGACACGGTGCGGCAAAAGACATCTTCAGACGGGTCGGTCATAAACTGGATAATCTCCATGTTCGCTGCTCCTGGAACGATGACCTCAAAGCTCTCGTGAAAGCATTGTTTACTGAAGAAGAAGCGGAAGTTTTCGTTCGGCTGCCTTATGTGTTCTCTGATCTGACGGAGATCAACAAGATCACCAAGCTGCCGGAACCACGTCTGCAGGAATTGCTGGAAAGGCTCTGCGGCAACGGGCTGGTAATGGATGTCTGGGTTCATGACCGCTATTTCTACATGCCCTCACCCCTGATTATCGGTGTGTTTGAGTTCACCATGATGCGCACAGGCATAGAGGCCAAACCTGCCGAATGGGCACCGCTTTTCTATCGCTTGCTGGAAAATCAAGAAAGCTTCTACCATCCCAATATGGGTGAAGGTCACTTGATGTCACCAGCAAGAGTCTATCTTCATGACGAATCCGTTCTTCCGGATGAATATACACGCATCCTGGATTATGAATCGGCCACCTATATCGTAGATACAGCTTCAAAATGCGCTGTGGGCATCTGTTCCTGCCGCCATGAAAAACTGCATGCCGGCGTCAAGACGTGCGACCTGCCCCTGAAAACCTGTGCTAGCTTCGGATGGGCGGCTGATTATCTCATCCGGCATCAAATGGCACAGGAGGTTACCAAAGCACAGATGAAGGATAACCTGGCCCTGTCCCGCGAAAAAGGTCTGGTCCTCTGCGGAGACAACGTCCGTCGTAACGTCACCTTTATCTGCCAGTGCTGTTCCTGCTGCTGCAACCTGTTGCTCGGAGTTACCAAACACGGCTATCCTAATACGGTTGTAACATCCAGCTTCATCGCCCGGGTGGACGCAACCACATGCAACGGCTGCGCAAAATGCCGGAAGGCCTGTCCGGTGAATGCCATCGAGATGAGCGGAAACCAGACACACTCCAAGTCTCGATTACAGGCCGTCGTAAAGCCGGAATTATGTCTGGGGTGCGGCGTGTGCACCATGAACTGCCCGAAAAGAGCCATGAAGATGGACAAAAGATCTGCACGTTATATCCATCCGGAAACCACCTTTGAGCGAGTGCTGCTGCAGTGCCTCGAGCGCGGGACACTTCAGAACCAGATCTTCGATCATCCGGAGAGTCTTTCTCAAGAATTCATGCGCGGTCTGATGAAGGGGTTCATGAAGCTTGTACCCACCCGACAAATTGAAATGAGTAAAATATTACGATCCAGCTTCCTGGCTGCGGGTGGATTGGTGCTCCATCTGAAAAACAAAAGCTGGATAAAGGAACTCTAAAAAGCGATGGAAAGGAGATTTCTATGACCAAACCATATTTTGGCGGATGTGATGTCGGTTCCACCACGGGCAAAGCAGTCATTCTTGATGAAGGCGGCAATATAATTTCCAATGCAATCGTTCCCAGCGAGATCGATCCGGAAGTAACCTCCGTCATGGCGCTGGAGGCGGCATGTGCGAAAGCGGATGGTCTGACCAGTTACAAAGAGCTTGCCTATCTGGTAGGGACAGGCTACGGTCGCAACGAGGTGGCCTGTGCCAATGAAAATGTTTCCGAGATCAGTTGCCACGCTTTGGGCACGTTTTTCTGCGCTCCCAATGTCAAAACCATTGTCGATATCGGCGGCCAGGACGTAAAAGCAATTTCCTTAAATGCGGACGGTTCCGTGCTGGAGTTTGCCATGAATGACAAGTGCGCCGCCGGCACCGGACGATTCTTCGAAGCAATGAGCCGTATCTTTCGCATGAACCTGGATGATTTTTCATCCCTTTCCTTAAAGGCAAATAGGATGATCCCGGTCACGGCCCAGTGTAGTGTTTTTGCCGAAAGCGAGGTCATCAGTCTATTGGCCCGCCGTAACCCGCCCGAAGATATTGCCGCCGGTATTCAGATGGCGGTTTCCAAACGCTGTTTCACGTTGCTCAAACGCATCGGGATGCGCCCACAAGTGACGGTAACCGGCGGCTGCGCGAAAAACCGTGGATTGATCAAGGCACTGACCAGAATCATTAACATGGAAGTGACACCCTTGCCCGTAGACCCACAAATCATCGGCGCTCTGGGCGCCGCGGTCTTCGCCCGGCGTCGTCAATCACAATAACGTTTTTTTGATTTTAATTTTTCGCCGTGATAGAAAAGCAGATATTGATTTATATCAACGGAGGAAAATTAACATTCTATATCAGGAGTTTCGGGGATAACAAGCCAAGAAAGCCGTAATTCCTTTTATAATGATGG
>DAOLNX010000047.1:0-25134 GCA_035416785.1 Smithellaceae bacterium
CTTATCACGCTTGACCTTGATTCGACGGTGGTCACCCGTAACGGACAACAGGAAAGGGCTATAGGCGATAGTCGATAGGGTTGATGTCGTGCGGGGCTTTAGCCGCGCTGGTAGGATAATACGTAATAATATCGAGAGAATAAAGGAAGAATAGCCGATAACCGGCAGCTTTCACTTGATGAGAAGGTGCGCGGTGTGCATATCTTAAAGTAATGGTTAGCGTTTTATGATCCAGAAACTCTTGAACAGGTGTACCCAAAACATCGGCCAGCATTGTATTTGTTATCATTAGATTAACTAAAAGGATAAATGTATCAGATATGCCCAAAATAAGCAGAACAGAACAGGAAGTTGAAGAGGTCAGGGATAAGATCCTTGAAATGGCTTTTAAAATTCTTGTCAAAAACGGATATGAAGGTCTGTCAATGGCCAAAATTGGCGCGAAAATGAAGATGACAGCTGCCAATCTTTATAATTACTATGCCAATAAAGACGAACTTCTCATTGCTATTCACAAAAAAGCACACCTTATGCTTTATGAAAAGCTTCATGGCGCCGTTGAAATGGCCAATACGCCGCTTAATCGTTATCGGAATCTGGTTACCGCTTTTGTGGAGTTTGGCCTACAAAATGTTCGTATTTACGATATTATGTTCAATCGGATTGTCCGGCAGCATAGTGACTATATCGGTACGCCTCAGGAAGATCAATCCAACGATGAATTTCACAGTTCGTTGAAAGTATTATTTTTGGCCATACAAACCGTTAAGGAATACCGAGAAACCAGACCGGATTTACCACCGGTTGATCCAGAAATATTAACCCTGCAAAATTTCAGTATGCTGCACGGCGCGATTTCGTTGCACAATAATGGCATGTTGTCTCAAATAACCGATGATCTGGAATCTACGCTGAAGATCATTATCGAAAATGCAATATGTTGCGTCACCGGCTGATTTTTGAAGTTGCTTTTTCCATGCTGCCCGGTTTCCCCGTGTTGAAATATTATTTCAGCAACAGAAAAAAGAGGTCGCCTTTTTCTTTGAGCGAACCGGCCACCGCTTGCGCCTCCGGACCAAATCCGCAAAATAAATCAACACGCTTGGGTCCCTTAATGGCGGAACCCTTGTCCTGATTCAAAACGAAACGGGAAAAATCCACGCGAGATTTCACCAGATAATCGTCAGTGAGAACCGGTTTGCGCAGGCGGATAAATGCGAGCGCTCCCTGGGGATAATAGTCGGGGTCCGTGGCGATGGTTCGTCCCGGTGTTACCGGTTGGCCCAGGGCGCCGACCGGTTCTCTGTCTACCAGCCGAAAAAAAACATACCGCTCATTGTGGCTTAAAATCTCAAGGATTTCCTGGTTACTTTTGCTTTTCAGCCAGTTTTTAAATCCGCGGTAGGTGGTTTCGCTTCTGGAGATTTTTTTCTGATCCAGCATGTTCAGGGTCACAGAGCGAAACGGTCTGCCGTTACTCTGGGCGTAACTGACGGTGAGAATTTTCCCGTCGGGCAGACGGATTTTGCCGGAACCCTGTGTGTGCAACGAATGGAGTTCAACAGGATCGGACACCCAGAGCAGTTCGAGGTTTTTACCCTGTAAGGTCTGATCCATATCGATTTCCCGACGCGTGTAATAGGGCACAAACTGATTGTTTACCATCCGGCCGGTTTGGATTTCGTTTGCAGAAATTTTTTTTGTCACGATATCCGGCGGCGGCTTGTACAAAGGATATTGGTAAACATCTGTTCTGGTTAGAGAGCCTTCCAGAAGCGGTTCGTAGTAGCCGGTAAAAAGGACATCGCTGTTTTCCTCTGCCGCCGGTATGGCGAGAAATTCTTCGGCGATGCGCTTTTTCTTTTCTTCATTGCTTGCGCTGGATTGAAGAATGTTGCGGAATGTGGTTAAGGTTTCAATGATCTGTGTTGCGGTAAGCACCCGGCCGGCAAGCGGATATGACCGGTGGCGCCCCGGGCCGGAGTAATAAAGGAGACTTCGTTCAAGGGCCAGAAGCAGGGATTCGGAGTCCAGATCATCGTCGAAAGAAAGAGTTTCACCCTGATTCAGCGCCGGTTTGACGACCGGTGTCGAAATTTGTGGTTGATCAGTTGGAAGACTTGCACAGCCGGCGGTGACAAGAAGGATGCAGAAGAATAGAGGAATGATTTTGAAAGGTTTCATAGCTCGATCATCATTGCGATTTCGTCACAGTAATCGGGATATTTGGGGCAGCGGAAACAATCCGACCAGATTTTTTCGGGCAATGTGGACCGGGCGACTTCATGAAAGCCAATTTTCTGAAAAAAATCTTTTTTGTAGGTCAGAGAAAAAATTCTGAACAAATCCAGGGTGATGGCTTCTGAAAGACAAAATTCAACCATTTTTCGGCCGATGCCTTTTTTTCGGTAGGCTTCATCCACGTAAAGCGAGCGGATTTCGGCCAGATTTTCCCAGATAATATTCATCGCACAGATGCCGACAATTTTCTGCTCGTCTTCATCGTAATACACAATAAAATCCCGCACGCAATGGTACATGTCCATCAAAGAACGGGATAGCATTTCGCCTTTGGCCGCGGACAAATTAATCATGCGGTGAATGGTTTTGATGTCACTGATGCGCGCTTTTCTTAACATGCCCGCCCTTTCCTTGATCAGACGCGAGGCGCGCCGCTCTTGCGGCGGCAAGCATGGCACGGGCGTGATTCCGTGCGGTATCCGTCACGTTCACCCCACCCAGCATGCGGCTGATTTCTTCAATTTTATCGTCATGTTCAATCATTTCCACCTTTGTGGCGGTTCTTCCGTCAATCACTTGCTTGGCAACGCGCAAATGACGGTCTCCAAAACTGGCGATTTGTGGTAAATGCGTAATGCAGATGACCTGGTGACGCTTGGATATTTCTTTAAGCTTGCGACCAACGATTTCCGCGGTTGCTCCGCCGATGCCGCTGTCCACTTCATCAAACACAGATGTAGTTGCTGATCCCGTTTGCGATAAAACATTTTTCAGCGCCAGCACGATACGGGACAGCTCGCCACCGGATGCGATTTTATTGAGAGGTTTGGGCTCTTCTCCGGCATTGGCTGCAAGATAAAATTCCACATCGTCTCCGCCTTTAGGCCCGAAAAGGTTGTCGGATGGGGTGAAACGCCTCAGGAACCGCGTAATGAAGGAGGCGTGCGGCATGTTTAAGTCGGAAATTTCTCTGTCCACTGCCTGATTCAGGGATTCAGACGCCTGCACCCTTTGCAACGAAAGCGCGAGCGCTTTTTCACTCAATTCTTTCACAATGGCATTCTTTTCGAGAGTCAGTTGTGCCGATTCTTCTTCAATGCCGGTAACTTGACGCAGTTCTTCTTCTATCTCCCGTTTGCGGTTCAGTAACGACTCCATGGTTCCGCCATGTTTTCGTTTGAGGCGGTTGAGCGCGTCCAAACGCTCGTCAATTGCGGCAAGCCGCTCGGGATCAAAAACCAGTTTTTGTTCATAGTCGCGTAAAACCAGCGCCGCTTCCTGCAAAACTGCATAACAGTTTTCAAGATCCGTCACAGGGAAAATGAATTTGCCGTCTATTTTCCGGATTTCCCGGATGGCGGACAGAACGTCCTTGAGCTGGTCGCCGATACAGCCCTTGTCAGCGTAGAGCAGCGCGAAGGCTTTGTTGCTCCAGCTTGCAAGTTTTTGCGCGCCCGCCAGTACTTTTTTCTCGTCGGCAAGCTGATCGTCTTCTCCCTGAATGGGTTGGATTTCTTGTATTTCCCGAAGCTGATATGAAATCAGATCCATTTTGTCTGCGCGATGACGGCGCAGCTTTTCAAGCTCGTCCAGCCGGTTGATGATCTGCTGATAACGGTCGTAAACCTTTTCGTAGCCTGCGCGCACATCCAGGCAGCCGCCGAATTCATCAAGAATATCGATGTGGTTTTCCGCCCGGAGCAAGATCTGATGCTCATGCTGCCCGCAGATATTGATCAGGGATTCGCTGATTTGGGCCAGATGAGCCAAGGTGGCCAGCTGGCCGTTGATGAGCACTTTGTTTCTGCCGGAACGGGATATAATCCGGCGGATGACCAGTTCTCTGTCTGCGACAAATCCCATTGCCGCCAGGGTTTCCTGAAGCGGTTGGTTTCGGTCCGTACTGAACAACGCCTCCACGGTGGCTGTATCCGCCTGAAAACGGATCATTTCCGCCGTGGCCCGGTCTCCCAGAAGGAGACTGACAGCGCCGATCAGGATGGATTTGCCGGCGCCGGTTTCTCCCGAAATAATATTCAGGCCGTCATTGAAGGTAATGTGCAGTTCGTCAATGATGGCAAAGTTGGTAATGCTCAGTTCATGAAGCATTTTTTCTTTTTCCAGCTCCTGTCGGCATGCTGCCCCAACCCAGCTTGGAGCGCAGGATTTCTCCGTAACCTCGGTGCGGCGAGAGAACCAGCCTGGTATAATCTTTTGATTTTTTTATAATCATTCCATCTCCCGAACTGATGCGGTAGGATTCCTGGCCATCCAGCGTGATGGTTGCGCCGCTTTCTTTTGACCACATTGTAATTTGCAAAACGGAATTTTCCGGAAAAATGATCGGCCGGTTGGTCAGTGTGTGCGGGCAGATGGGATTGATGATGATCAATTCTTTGCCGGGAAATACGATCGGACCGCCCGCCGAAAGGGAATAGGCCGTTGAGCCTGTTGGCGTGGAGATGATCAGCCCATCGGATTTATAAGTGGTCAGATACCGGTTATTGATGGACGTTTCCAGCTCCACGATTCGGGAAAGATTGCCGCGATTGATGACCACGTCGTTTAAAACAATGCCCGATCCCAGAATCTTTTTTCCTCTGCGGATCTTCACGTCGAGCATCATTCTTTTTTCCGTCACAAAGTTGCCTTTCAAGATCAGATCAAGAGCTTCGTAGGTTTCGTTGAGGTTGACTTCTGTGAGGTATCCGAAAGTTCCCATGTTAATGCCGACAATAGATACAGGATGGCGGGCGACGTAGCGGGCGGTGCGCAGCATGGTGCCATCTCCTCCCAGCACAGCGATCAGATCGGTGCTGGAGGCCATATCTTCCAGCGGGCATCCTTCAATGCCGCCGATCGCCCCGGCGATGTTGTTTTCCAGGAATACTTTAATTTTCCTGTTCTCCAGCCATTGTTTCAATGTTCCGGCAAAAACGGCGATATTTTCTTTTTCAATGTTGGCGATGATGCCGACCTTTTGAATTTTCTTTTTCATCAGAAGGAATTCCCCCAAAGGACGCGTTTCGTAACATAAATTCATAAGGCTGTCTATGGATAATTTATTTGCGGATGATCACAAAGCCATTGATATTAAAAGATATTTTAGAATTCAAAATCCTTGACAGAG
The DNA here is from genome assembly GCA_035416785.1 of Smithellaceae bacterium. Lineage (GTDB taxonomy): Bacteria > Desulfobacterota > Syntrophia > Syntrophales > Smithellaceae > UBA8904. The sequence goes on from DAOLNX010000047.1 coordinate 5,372, forward strand.
AAGCGGACGATAAGATACGTTGCTTCGGTGCGAGGTGAGAAGGATGGGTTTGATTAAGGGAAGTTTTTCATTTATGCAGTTTTCGGTGGAAGGCGGTCTGCCGCAGGCCTTTCCATCCTTTGTCAATGAACGGCTCAAGAGTAACTCTTTTCGGGATACCCGCAATTCAACAGAAGAAAAGCGAATGGGCTGGGTTTCGTTGACCGATATTCTGGATGCGGATTTCGAGCATGCCAATTATGCGCTGGGGGATTATCTGATCTTTTCCCTGCGGATTGACCGAAAGCAGGTTTCTCCCAAGGTGATGAAGATTCGCCTGATGGAAGAGCAAAGAAAATTTCTTGCCGAGCATGGAAAAACGCGGATTGGCAAATCGCTCAACGAGGGACTCAAAGAAAAAGTCAGGTTGGAATTGATGAGCAAAAGCGACCCGGTGCCTTCTTTCTATGATGTGCTATGGGCGGTGGGACAAAACAGGGTTTATTTTTCGTCCCTGTCCGAAAAAGTCGCAGATGACTTTGTGGACTTGTTCAAAAAGACCTTCTCTCTCCATTTGAAACGGATCCTTCCGGGTGAACATCTCAAAGCTTTGCAGAACAAGGCGCAATCGGAGGTGGCCGCAGAAGATCTTTCTTTGATCGGTCGGGAATTTTTAACCTGGCTGTGGTGTAAATCCGAAGAGCGAAATGGCCGCATTGCTTTGTCGAAAACCGAAGAGGTGGAATTGCATCTGCTCAAGCGGATGGCGCTGGAATCGGGAGAAGGAGAATATGCTGCGGGGGTTGTCTGTTCGGGGTTGCATGCCGAACTCAAAGAAGGAAAGGAAGCTATCCGTCAGGGAAAGAAAGTGAAGGAAGCGGGAATCAAAATTCATTGTGACCAGAATGAATGGGAGTTTCATTTTAAAGCCGACACCTTCTATTTTCAATCTCTGAAAATGCCTGTGGCGGACTGGCGGGAGGACCCGGAAGATCCGTCGGCCGCTCTTCTGGAGCGTATTTATCTGATTGAGAATGCAGTCAAAACCATGAACACCTTGTATGAATTATTTTTGTCTGTCCGGTTTTCCGCGATATGGCCGGAGAAGGAAAAACCACTTCTTCAAAAATGGCTGAAGAAGGAGGAATAAGAATTTTGCTGCGCGGAATCATAGGAACTTGTTTTATCGGCAAACAGGAAAATGACGGGGAAAACGGGTTTTTGGGGAAAATCTTCTTGACAAACCGGCTCGAATGATATAAACTGCAGTCAAGACAATCATCAAGATCGTTCAAGCAGTTTCCTTCGATACAGCGTAGTCCCGACGGCGCGGCGGCGGGAAAAGATTAAACAAAAAATATAGGGGGGAATGGTTATGGATCAGATGCAGATCGCCAAACAGATGATGGAGTTTAATAAAACGGCCTTTGACAACAGTTTCAATGCCATGCTGGCTCTGCAGGACCAGACGGAAAAGCTGGTGTTGAGTTTTCTGGAGAAGGCGGCCTGGTTTCCTGACGAAGGAAAAAAGGCGATGAATGAATGGATGATGAACTATAAGAAAGGCCGTGAGGATTTCAAGTCTGCGGCGGATGAGAGCTATCGGAAAGTGGCGGAATACTTTACTCAAACTGAAAAGCAGCAAACGGCAAAAACAGGGAAAAATAAATAAACATAATGGAGGTGGAGATGGATCCGAAACAAATCGCCAAGCAGATGATTGTTTTCAATAAAACGGCTTTTGATAATAATTTTCGGGCGATGCAGGCGCTGCAGGAACAAACCGAAAGGCTGGTCGGCAAATTCTGGGAAAAATCACCCATGTTTCCTGAAGAGGGGAAAAAGGTTATCAATGACTGGATGACGGCCTATAAAAAAGGATGTGAAGACTTTAAAAATGTTGTGGATGATAATTTTCAAAAAGTAGAAGAATTTTTCAAGGAATCAAAATAGACCATTTCGGCCTGCCAGGAGCAGGCCTTTTTTTTAAGGAATTCATTTGCATGTCCCGAATGATTGAATGCATGAGCCGACCGGATTTTTATCCCCACCGGCCTACGACCGTTGAAATTTTTCAGACACACATTTCTTTTGTCTTTATCGCCGGCGATGATGTTTATAAAGTTAAAAAACCGGTTAATTTCGGTTTTCTGGATTTTACCTCGCTTGAAAAAAGAAAATTTTACTGCGAAGAAGAATTGCGCCTGAACAGGCGCCTTGCCCCCAGCATTTACCTAGATGTAACGCCTATCACCCGGAATGAGCAGGGAGAGTTTTCGCTCAACGGTTCGCAGGAAGTTGTCGATTATGCTGTCCGGATGAAAAGGCTACCCCAGGAGGTCATGCTGAAAAATCTTTTGTCGCGTGGAGATGCGGATGCAAAAGTCATGGATGCCGTCGCCAAAAAAATTGCCCGGTTTCATCAGGAAGCGGAAACAGGCGGCGCGATTGACCAGATGGGTTCCATTCAGACCATTCGCCACAATCACGAGGAAAATTTTGCGCAAACCGAAAAATACATGGATGTGACGATTCCGGCTTATCAGTACCGGTTGATCAGAGATTATGTGGAGAGATTTCTGGAGGTGAACAAAAACCTTTTAGAAAAGAGGGTGGCAGAGCACAAAATTCGCGATTGTCACGGCGATTTGCATCTGGAGCATATTTGCATTTCCGATGAAATCATCATTTTTGACTGTATTGAGTTTAACGAACGTTTTCGGATGAGTGATGTGGCGGCGGAAGTGGCTTTTCTGACCATGGATCTCGATTTCAACGGATATGAAAGTCAGGCAAAGGACTTTGCGAATTCTTATTTGCAATACTCCGGCGACATGGATATGCAAAAACTGTTAAATTTTTACCGTTGTTATTATGCATATGTTCGAGGCAAGGTGATCAGTTTTCGTCTTGATCAGAAAGAAATTCCAGAAAGTGAGCGCTCGGGCGTCAGGCAGACGGCCTCGAAATATTTTGACCAGGCTTATTCGTATGCCGCACGTCTGGAGAAGCCGGTTCTTCTGTTGACGGCGGGGCTGATCGGTTCCGGCAAGAGTTATCAGGCGCGTCATCTGGCCAAACGGCTGGGGGCGGAGGTGATCCGAACGGATGTTTTGCGCAAAGAATTGCTGAATATTGCGCCTGCCGAAAAGCATTATGAGTCGTTTGGTCAGGGGATCTATTCTGGTGATATGACCCGCAAGACGTATGAAAAAGCCGTCGAACTGGCTTCGGAACAACTTCAGCAGGGGAAACCTGTGATTATCGATGCCTCTTTTAAAAGCCGTTCCGACCGGGCTCTGGCTTTTGATCTTGCCGTAAAACGGAATGTGCCGTTTTATGTGGTCGAGTGTGTATGTCCGGACGATGTCGTGAAAATGCGCCTGGAGAAACGAATGAAGGAAAACAACAATCCATCCGACGGCCGCTGGGAAATCCTTCAGGAGCAGAGAAAACAATTTGAAAATATTGATGAAGTTCCCGCGGATTCTTATTTTCGGGTGGATACGTCAACCGAACCGGAAATATTTCGCCAGAATTTGATTGGCTTGCTCAAAATGAAGGAACTATTGAATACTGAATAAAATTTAGGGTTTGACCGCCTGCCGGTCCTTTGTTTTTTCTTCTTTTTGCTTTTTTGTTTTTTCGTCTTCGGCGATTCGGGCTTGAACTTCGGCAATGTAGGATTCTACCTTCAAATCCAGCCCCACGCCTGCGTAATCGCGCCGGATGATTTCAAAGCGCTTTAACGCAGCTTCGTATTTTTTTTGTTTGAAATAGAAATCTCCCACGTAGAACTCATGTTCGGCTAATTTCAGCTTGCAGTCACGAATCAATTTTTCGGCAAGAATCGAAAACTTGCTTTGTGGAAAACGCGATACCAGTCTTTCAAATTCTCTTTTGGCCCTGATGGTTTCCGTCTGATCTCTGTCGATGGATCCGATTTCCAGATAGTGGCACATGCCCATTTGATAAATCACATAGGGAATGTTTTCGTTGGTTGGATAAAAAGATGTGAAATCCCGGTAGGCTACCTCTGCCTCTGCATATTCCTTATCACTGAAAAAGGAATCCGCGATGCCCAACTCGGCCAACACGGCCAATTCGTGAAGAGGGTGCTGTTCTTTCAGCCTTGTGTAAAATTCTCTGGCTTTCTTATACCTGCCTTTCTGGTATTCAATGGTGCCTCTGGCATAAAGAGCATCCGGTGTGTTTTTTACGGGCTGGCTTTTCCCGAAAAATTCCATGATGGAATCTTTGGTAAACGAACACCCGGTGCAAATTAGCAAAAAGGCTAACACAATGCTAAATCTTTTCAGTCTCACTCAAATTCCCTGTTGAATGTAATCAAGATAGAGATGGCTTTGGTTTTTCCCATGAAATGGGCGCTACAGGTTTTTATGAATAAATTCTTCAAGCTTCTCTTTCGGCGCCAGGCCGGTCAACTTATCCGACACCTTTCCGTCCTTAAAAAGAATCAGTGTGGGAATGCTGCGAACGCCGTAAGCGATTGCCGACTTCTGGTTCTGGTCCACATCCAGTTTCATCACCTTGAGTTTGCCGGCATAGTCAGATGCGATTTCTTCTACGATCGGACCAATGGCTTTGCAGGGGCCGCACCAAGTTGCCCAGAAGTCGATCAACACCGGCTTGTCGCTTTTCAGGACTTCTCCTTCAAAATTGTCATCAGTGGCTACACCCAGCAATTGGCTGCTCATAGGACGCTCCCTCCTGTTTGAATTGGTTGACTATATGTCATAGCGCAGTAAAAAAAGTCAAATGCTATTTCGATTTCCCTCGAAGATATTCATTTTTTGACCTCAATGCATTTATCTGTTATAGGTTTTCCCTGGATGGGAGGTGAAGATGAGGCGAACAGGCGTTTTGGCCGGCACCATAATGATGGAGAGATGCGGCCTGATTCAGGAAGGTGTCCAAAAACTGATGAGCAATCAGTATGGCGAAGTTCCGGTGATTGTAACCGACCGGATGGTTTTCATTGTTCGGCATGGCCGGAATCCCGCCGAATATATTCTTCCGCACAAAATTAATCATTTAGCTAATCTTCAGGCGCTGAAAGACCTTGGCGTGTCGGAGGTGGTTGGAATCAACTCAACAGGATCTTTGAAAAAGCATTTGTGTCCGGGCATGATTGTCATTCCCGATGATTTTATCACTTTTACGGCAACCCCCACGATTTTCGAGAATCAAGCCGTCCATGTCACGCCATCGATGAATGAATCTGTTCGTCAGGGACTGATTGCTGCGGCGAAAGACTGCAAGCTGAATGTTGTGGAGCAGGGAGTCTACCTGCAGGTTACCGGACCCCGTCTGGAAACAAGGGCGGAGATTCGGATGATGGCCCATTTTGCCGATATTGTGGGGATGACCATGGCCAGTGAAGCCGTGATTGCTTTGGAAATGGGTTTGCCGTATGCCTCTGCATGCTCCATTGACAACTTTGGCAACGGGTTGATGGACAAATCGCTCAGCATGGAAGAAATCGTTTCCGGAACCCGCAAAAATGCCGACAGGATGATAAAGCTTTTAGAATCGTATACCGGGGAGAAACCGTGAAGGGTATTGGGAATAGATAACTCTTTTTCAATAATGCTGACGATGTCTTGAATAGAAACTTCAGCGGCGCCGAATGAAACCGGCGCCGCCGTTGCTTTGGGATTACCGGTTTTGGTCTTGCTCTTTCTGTAAACGCTCCGCAATCTTTTTCTGACGTTCCGCTGCATACATGATGATCGACTTCACGGTTTTTTCATACGGAACCATTTTGCCGTCAAATTTCTTTTCCAGGGTAATTGCCTCAAATTTGCACTTTGTGGTGCATACGCCGCAGCCCAGGCAGATATCCTGATTGACGATGCATACGCCGCAGCCCAGGCAGCGCTCTGTCTCCTTCTGCATCTGTTCCTTGGTGAAGGTACACCTCTGGTCGATGAAACCGGTCTTGGTGTCGCCCGGAATGCGGTTTGGCTTTTGGCGTGGAGTATGATCATAATCGTCCACGACGACATCGCCCTTGTCGAGCATCTTGTAAATGCGGCGGTCGCGTCCGAGTGTCAGACTCTGTCCCGGCCAGACTTTACGGTGCAGCGAAATAGCGGCTTGCTTGCCGGCGGCGATTGCGTCAATGGCAAATTTCGGTCCGGTGCAAACATCGCCGCCGGCAAATACATCCGCTTCGCGAGTCTGATAGGTCAGTTCATCGGCTTTCACGGTGCCGTTGTTGTTGAGATCAACACTTAGCCCCACCAGCAGATTACCCCACAAGATGGCTTGGCCGATGGAAATGAGAACATAATCGGCCTCGACAAGGATGGTTTCATTTTCGTCATAGGTCGGTGCAAACCGGCCATTCCCATCAAACACGTTTGTGCATTTTTTGAATTCCACACCGGTGACCTTGCCGTTTTCAGAGATGATGCGCTTGGGGCCCCAACCATTTTGGATGTTGACGCCTTCCTCTGCCGCCTCGTCAATCTCCTCAGCAGACGCAGGCATTTCCTTAGCAGATTCAAGGCAATACAGAGTCACGGATATGGTGTCGTTGCGGACGGCTGCCCGTGCTACATCCACGGCGACGTTTCCACCGCCAATCACTGCAACTTTGCCATGGACGTCGGCGGACAGGCCCTGATTGATTTTTCTTAAAAAATCCACGCCGGAGATCACACCGGGAGTGTCCTCGCCCTCAATGCCAAGTTTTCTGCCTCCCTGCGCGCCGATAGCCAGATAAAAGGCTTCAAATCCCTCTGTGCGAAGTTCGGGAATGGAAACGTCCTTGCCAACCTCGATGCCGGTTTTGAATGTCACTCCCATTTGTTTCAATATGTCAATCTCTGCTTCGATGACGTTTTTTTCCAGACGGAAGGAGGGGATGCCCAGCGTCAGCATACCGCCGGGGCGGTTTTCCTTTTCGAATACCGTTACATGATAGCCGTCGATGGTCAGATAGTAGGCGCAGGAAAGACCTGCAGGACCAGAACCGATAATGGCAATTTTCTTGCCGTAGTCGTGCATTTTTTCCGGTATGAAACGTGTTGCGGGATTCAGTTCCTGATCGGCGATGAATTTTTTAATCTCATCAATCGCGATAGGCTGGTCAATGTCTCCCCGGGTGCATTCAAATTCACAGCGGCGATTGCAAATGCGTCCGCAAACAGCCGGCAGCGGGTTTTCCTTGCGGATCAGTTCCAACGCTTCTTTGTATTTGCCGAGAGCGGCAAGCTTGATATAGCCTTGTACGGCAATGTGCGCGGGACAGTTGACCTTACAGGGCGCAGTGCCGGTGGGCACCACATTGACTTTGCTGTCACGATAGTTGGGGTTCCACATCTTTTCGTCCCATTCGTGGTCATCAGGCAGAATAGTTACCGGATGAACAATAGGCGTTTTCGAGGTGATCTTCTGGCCGAGCTTTACTGCGTTAGCGGGACAATACTCTACACACTGTCCGCAGGCGACGCATTTTTCATCGTTGATTTTCGCCACGAAGTTGGAGCGGGACATATTGGGGGTGTTAAAGTACTGTGATGTGCGCAAGCCAAAGCAGGAACAGCGGCAGCAGTTGCAGATGCCGAAAATCTTGTCCGGACCGTCAACATTGGTAATCTGATGCACCAGGCCGTTGTCCTCTGCTCTTTTGAGGATGCCAAGACACTCCTCATAGCTGATTTTGCGTGCCCTGCCGGTATTCACGGCAAATTCGGCCAGATCACCCACGGCAATGCACATGTCCTTTTCCAGATGGCCGCAACCCTCGCCCATCAGGCGGCGAGAGATGCGGCAGGAACAGTCACCGACGGCAAAAAGGTCGTACTTTTTTAACCAGTAAGAGAGCTGCTCGTAGGAGGCTGTCTTGATTTCCGATGGAATAGCCGTTTCGATGGGAATGACATGCATGCCCATGCCGCCGCCGCCCACCGGCACCATTGGCGTTACTCCACTCAAAGGCTTCAGACTCAGCCGTTCAAATGCACGGGCAATCTGGGGATGTTTTTCCACCTGCGGAACATTCATTACCATGAATTCCATGATACCCGGCACGAAAATGGGAAGAGTATATTCCAATTCGCCGTGCTCCCTGGTAGCTTCCACTACACCGATGGAGAGGAGTTCCTCCAGAATTTGCGCTGTTTCCTCGTGCGATTTACCGCATTTTGATGACAGTTTTTCTACTGAAATCGGAACACGAACTTCCATGTTGAGTGCCACGTCTGCCTGTTCGTCCGTGACCACGCATTCCAGAGCATAATATTCCGGGTCCTGCTCCGTGTATTGTGCCTGGGAGCTTGCGACTTTTTGTGCCAGTGCCACGATTTTTTGTCTTATTGCCATTTGTTTTGTCCTTTCAGTTCTGTTTCTGCCGGTCTGGACCTGTATTGGTCAAACCGTAATGCATATACCTATCGGGAGATAAATTAAAAGTCAAATTGGAAGAAGGCAGAGGCGAGGAAACCGTGCAGGCTCTTTCCGACATGTTCGATTACTGCCTTGCGCAAGGATGACAGAGATTGATGGATGCTTCATGTTCTATGGTCTGTCTCAGATTATTTTACCTCTCTGTTTTTTTCTGAAGAGCCGCCTGGAAAAGGCGTTTTAAGAAATATGACCTGGACAGAATGGCTCCGTTTGTAAGATCGACCGTTACCTTCGCATTGTCTTTTACAGTCATCCCTTGAATAATTTTCTTTCGTAATTGAAGTTCTTTTTCGGTGATTTGACGTCCCAAGGTAAGGTAAAACTGCATATCTTGCAAAGGAACCTGAAATTGAAATAGTTGCTTGAACACGCTTTTTCCCATGGCGACATCGTCGTGATCAAAAAGTTTTCTCCCTTTTTTACGGGAAAAAGGAATGAGAAGACCTGATCTTTCCAGTTTTTCGGTTTCTTCAGATGTCAATCCCGTTCGATCCATAAAAACTTTTTGATCGATCAATTCATCCGCATTGCTGATCGGCAAACCGAAGATGATGTTTTCCAGGGTTTCCGCTTCCTCCAGAGGAACTCCCTGATCAATACGGGCCAAAATCTTCTTGATGGATGTCAGAGGAAAGCGTTTTTCCTGAAGCTTTTGGATCATTTTGAGCCGTGCAATCAAAGCTTCATCATAGAGACTGATTCTTTTATTGATCTTCTCCGGCGCGTTCAGAATTCCTTCCTTAACATAGTAATGGATGGTGGTTGAGGGAACACCACTTTGCTTCACAAGCTGTCCGATTTTCATTTTCACGATGATCATCTTCCTTCCCAATGGAGTGGAACTGTCCTGGCCAATGACGATAATTCGACAACGATGATGGTGCCTTTCTTTGTAGGAAATCGTTCGGCCGATTCCTTTCGTTCTTATAAATTAATTCTTGACAAATGTCAATGTTTAGAGTATAGCTCTAAACAACACACAATGGGTGAGAGGAGGTTCTTGTATGTCAGATTATGATGTAATTGTTATCGGAGCTGGCAACGGGGGGATGACCGCCGCGCTGACGGTGGCGAGAGCCGGCAAGAAAGTGCTTTTGCTGGAGAGCCACAATGTTCCCGGCGGATGCGCAACCAGCTTTATCAGGGGAAGATTCGAATTTGAAGTTGCCCTTCATCAGCTCAGTGGAATAGGCACTCCCGAAAAACCAGGACCTCTCCGGTCGGTGCTGGATCGACTGGGGGTGACCAATAAACTGGAATTTGTTGAACAGCCGGATCTTTATCGGGCGATCATCCCCGGCGTTGTTGATATCACCTTGAAGGCCGAAAGAGAAGCCCTGGTCCATGAATTGCAACAGCAATTTCCGAAAGATAAGGATCCTATCCGGAAATTTATGAACTTGGTCTATGATTTCAGCATGCAGATGATCGGCGGTCTCTTCATGAAAGATCCTGAAGCTTCCAAAGAGAAATATCCGCTTTATTTCAAATACGCATTTAAAAATCTCAAAGACGTTCTCGATGAATACTTTGCTGATCCTTATCTGAAATGCGTCATGGGATTGTATTGGGGGTATACGGGAGTTCCTCCCAGCCAAATGCCCTTCAGTGATTTTGCCATCATGCTCTTTGCGTATATCGAGTTTAAACCCTATCATCTCAAAGGGGGATCCCAGTCGCTGTCCAACGCCCTGCTCGATGCGCTGATCCAAGCCGGAGGCGATGTGCGCTTCAACTGTGAGGTGAAAAAAATCGAAGTGAAAAGTGGAAAGATTGCGGGAGTGGTCACGGAAGAAGGGGATCGGATTGCCACCAACCACATTATATCCAATGCCAGTACCGTCAGAACCTATGTCGATATGATGGATCCCGAGAATATCCCCGCAGAGGAACTGAAATCGTTCAAGGCCATGACCATCGGGCCATCTGCATTTATTATATATCTTGGATTGGACTGTGAGCCAGCGGAAATCGGGATCAACGTTGCGGCAAATTTTATTACCTCGGAGCTTGATGGAGATAAGGCGGCAGCCGCTTTTAAGACATTGGATTTTCATCAATGGTGCATGCTTTCCTGCTACAATGAATGCGGGGCTGCATTTTCTCCGGACGGGACCAGTCAGGTGGCGATCGTCACTCTGCAGAATGCCGATCCCTGGTACGCGGTTCCCGTACACCAGTACAATGATGTTAAATACAGATACGCCAACAGCCTTGTTGATTTTTGCAACCGTGCTTTTCCTGGATTGAGGGATCATATTGAAGAAGCAGAGGCGGCGTCACCTTTGACCTGTATGCGCTACCTGGGGCAACCGGCCGGGGCCATATACGGTCAGGACAATTTTGCCAAGGATTCGCGATTCTTTGTTTCCAACAAGTCGCCCATTCAGGGGCTCTATTTTACAGGAGCGTGGGTTACCACGGGTGGATTCGAACCTACGCTGGAATCCGGTTGGGCGGCGGGCAAGCTCGCCCTGGCCGATTTAAAGAAATAACAGGGAGGAAAACATGGCACTTCAAGATGTGTTGAACGATATAGAAGGTTATCAGGACATTGTTCAGGAAAGAGAAGTCCTGATGAAATACGGATCGGATATGATGCACCTCAAAGGTGTGACCCAGAGGAGGATTTCCTCGCTTCATCCCAAGCGGATCTTGTTGACGGTTTCGGAAGTCCGCGAGGAGACCTTCTCGGCTAAAACGCTCCGGTTGGTAGCCAGGGAAGGAATCCTCCCTCCTTTTCAAGCCGGACAGTATATCAATCTTTTTGCAGATATTGGCGGAATTCGGACCAGCCGGCCTTACAGTATTTCTTCGTCGCCGGATCAAACAGGATATTATGATATTACGATCCGCCGGGTGGAAGACGGCTTCGTCTCCAATTATTTTTTGGAGGAGGTGAAGCCGGGCGACAAACTTATCAGCTCCGGCCCCTCCGGTCATTTCCACCACAATCCGATCTTCCATGGCGATGATCTCGTTTTTATCGCCGGCGGAAGCGGGATCACCCCTTTCATGAGTATGGTGCAGGACATTGCGGATCGGGGCCTGACCGAAAGGCGTGTGCATCTCATTTATGGGAGCAAAGATGCCTCGGATATTATTTTTCATGAGCGGCTCCAGGAAATCGCAGACAGGCATTTGAATATCTCTTATACGCCTGTTATTTCGGAGCCTCCCGTAGTTTATAAGGGGAAGAAAGGATTCATTACGGCAAAGCTGCTCCAAGATCTTCTGGGCGATCTGTCCCCGAAAACTTTCTACCTGTGCGGCCCGGAAGCCATGTACACCTTCTGCCTGAAGGAATTGGCAAGTCTGGGGATACAGAAAAGAAAAATCCGCATTGAGGTATTCGGACCGCCAAAAGAGGTTGCCCTTCAGCCGGGCTGGCCGGAAGAAATTTTGCCGGAACAAAGATTTGTTGTACAATTGAAAAACGGGAAAACGATTTATGCCCAAGCAGGCGAAACGCTGATGGCTTCACTGGAGCGAAACGGCATGGTTATTCACGCCCTGTGCCGGTCGGGAGAATGCAGCCTTTGCCGTACGAAACTCTTATCCGGCACGGTTTACCACCCCCCCGGTGTTAAGCTGAGAAAGTCGGACAGGGATTTTGGGTATATCCATCCCTGCATCGCTTATCCACTGGAAGACTTGCAACTTATGATTTAAGGAGGAAAAGAATGTTCAAGACAAAAATCACAGAGATGTTTGACGTCAAACACCCGATTCTCTGCGGAGCCATGATGTGGCTTTGCAAGCCGGAATTATGTGCTGCCATTTCCAATGCCGGCGGGATCGGCAATCTGACGGCCGCCAATTATGAGACGGAAGAGGAATTTCGCGGGGCGATCCGGGAAACCCGGAAACTGACGGATAAGCCTTTTATGATCGGTTTGACGCTTTTACCGTCGATCCGGATCACGGCGGAACACCATAAAATGTACATCAAGGTCTGCACCGAAGAGAAGGTGGCCGGCATGGAGATTTCCGGAACGCCTCTGGACAAGGTTGTGGGAATGGAGGGGATTGATGCCCTGAAAAAAGCGGGGGTGAAACTGTTTCACAAGGTCGGCGCGCTTCGCCATGCCCTCCATGCCGAAGCGGTCGGTTATGACGGCGTCTATGCCGCGGGCATTGAGGAAGGCGGCCATCCCTTGAATGACGACGTGACCACGATGGTTCTGACGCCCCGTATGGTCGAAACGCTCAAGATTCCAGTTGTTACCGTCGGTGGGATTGGGAATGGTCGAACCATGGCGGCGGCATTGACGTTGGGCGCGGCGGGAGTCATGATGGCCAGCCGTTTTATCGCTACCCGCGAATGCCGGGTTCATGATAATATCAAACAGGAACTTGTCCGCAAACAAGAATTCAATACGACTCTTTACGGGCAGACTCTCGGCCTGCAAGGACGAGCATTGAAGTCCAAGGTCATTGAAGAAGTCATTGCCATTGAGGCGCGCCAAGGCGGTTTTGAGGAAATCATTCCTCTGATCAGCGGGCAACGCGTTAAGGAAGCTTGGGAAAAAGGGCTGGTGGATTATGCTCCGCTGATGGTGGGGCAGTCGATCGGTTTTATTCAGGATGTGCCGACCTGTGCGGAACTCCTGGAGAGGATGTCGGCGGAAGCGGCCGAATGTCTTGCCAGGACGAATTCGCAGATCGTAAAATACTGAGCGTGAACGTCGCGTCCATGGATGATCGCGACGTTATTGAAAATCTTTTTTATGGAAAGGTGGTCTGGCTATGGAATACAATTATAAAACACTGGAAGCAACCGTGATCAACCATGTGGCGACCGTAGCGCTGAACAGGGTAGATAGTTTAAACGCCCTGAACTTCGAACTGGCAAAGGATATTGCTGATGTTTTTCACGGTTTGGATAGGGACGATGACGTATGGGTCGTGATCCTCAAGAGTAATGCCCGAATTTTCTCGGCGGGTTTGGATTTGATGAGTTTCGGATCCAGGGGAGTTACGGAATCCCCCAGAAGACTTCTGGAAATTCCGGTGAAAGAGAAAGATCTTTTCGATTGCTGTCACGCCATCGAAGACTGCAGGAAGCCGGTGATTGCCGCCGTTCACGGCAAGTGCATCGGAGCAGGACTGGACATTGTGTCCGCCTGCGATTTTCGTGTTTGTACCCGGGATGCCGAGTTTTCGCTGCGTGAACCCAGAATCGGTATTGTGGCCGACATGGGCTCGCTCCAGCGTCTGCCTTTTATCATTGGCCAGATGTACACTCGACAGATGGCTTATACGGGCAGATTCTTCAGTGCAACCGAAGTTGCCCAGATGGGACTTGTCCTGGATGTGTATCCCGACCAGACTTCCATGCTAGACGCGGCGAAAGCTCTGGCCGAAGAGATCATGGAGAGTGCTCCTCTGGCGGTTCAATATTCAAAAGAACTCCTGAACTATGGCAGGTTCTCCTCCATCAAAGACGGCATCAACCTTGCCGTCCATAAAAATATGCTTCTTCTGACCTCTCAAGACTGTCAGGAAGCCCTCTATGCTTTCATGGAAAAGAGGAAGCCAAATTTCAAGGGAATGTAGGATCTATTTTATCGCTTTGGGAGCTCAGCGCAGGAAGAAATGCGAAAGAAGATTTTATGAAGGTTTATTTACCTTAATGTTTTGATATTGCTGGTATAATTATGAAAAAGCGCCCGCCCGGTTTTTTCCTGTCGGATTTGCAGACGTCTTTTTTGCAGTGCTCCCAGGGATGCGATATCCGTCTGAAGGCGAAAAAACATTTCCGGCAGGGATATCTTGACCTGCTGCGTAAGACGAGTAATATCGGCGCAATATTCGGTGGCAAGACGCGCCAGGGCGATAACGAGCGGAACAGGAGATTTGTCGCCGTCTGGTTGCAGTGATCCGTTAGACAGATCATCCAGCCTTCGGGCAGCTTCATAGGCGATAGTCTCCATTGCCGCGAAAAGCGCGACAAGTGCACCGGCTTCGCTCTGCAGGGTGCGGTCTTCCGGGGTTACGATATTTTGGACGGCATTCTTCAGAATATCCAGCTGGGCGGCCATGCCGCCCAGAACAGGTCCCATCATGATCGTATCTTCAATTTCGCCCAGGGGAACAACCATATCTTGCCAGGCTTTTCCTTTCGTACCCAGAAGGGCTTGCTGTTCAATTTGACATTGGTTCATGTTCATGGCGCCATGCGGAGAAGATTTTAAAAAATTCAAGGACATAGGTGGTAAAACCGTGAGGCCCGGCGTATTTCGCGGCACAAGGAAAGCGGTAAAGGCTTTTCGCGGCGTTGACTCGTCGGTGACAGCGATCACAATAAAAACGTCGGCAATCGGGCCGTTGGTCAGATAACTTTTTTCGCCTTGCAAGCAATAAAACTGTTCCTGCCAGGTTGCTTTTGTCGTCAGGGTTTTTGGAGAAGCGCCTCGTCCTGGTTCGGAGACGGCAAAACTCAGCATGCATTTTCCGCGGGTTGCCGCTTTTAAATACTGGCAACATTGCTCTGGCCTGCCGAAAGTTCCCAGAAGGTGACGAGCGATGATTTGCTGAAAGATCCAGGATACTCCCAGGCCCAGATTCCGGCCGTGCCGGACGAAAGTCTCGCCGGCTTGCAAAAGATCAAGGCAACTTCCATTGTCGCCTCCATAGCGTTCTGGAAGGCCGATTCTGAAAAGGCCCGCTTCGCCCATTTTTCGCCGAATTTCTTTGGAAAATAGTTGATCCGTTTGCAAATCTGTCTGTCCGGACACATGTTGGGCGGCAAAATCCGCCGTGATTTTTTGAAAGTTCATAGTTGTTTTCTATTTTTTTCCACCTGCAGATAATAAAACCCTTTTTCATCCGTAAACTGTTCGATGTCGAATCCCCCGGCTGCCAGCATCGTCCGCATGGCGTCTCCGCCGGGGAGTTGGTCATGCATGACGGCGCGGCAGGACTTGTGGTGATGATTGATGCCTTCCGACGAATCGAAATGCGCGATTACCAGCTTTCCCTGCGGTTTCAGGATGCGGTGGATTGCGCGCAGGGCGGCTTTCTTGTCATGAAAGTGCGGAAAGCAGGAAAAAAAAATAACCGCGTCGCAGAATTCGTCGGCCAGTGGCGCATGCTCGATATCCGATACGATAAAGCGCACATTCCCGTCGGGATGGAGTCGCCGGTTGGTTTCAATCATCTTTTCAGCAAAGTCCACTTCAAAGAGCAGACCCGTCTTCCCGATGGCCTGAAGAATGAAAGGCACCAGGATGCCCGTCCCGCATCCCGCGTCCAGCACGCAGTTGCCGGGCTTCAGGGGAATCAGGGAAAAGAGGCGTTCAAAATCTTTTGCGTGTTTTTTTTCTTCTCCGGTTTGTGGATCGCGATACCACATATCGATCCACTTTTCAGCGTGATCGTTGAAAAACTGTTTTCTTTCGTTATAAACGGCATCGTGGGTCATGGCATGGGTTTCCTTTCAGAAAGCTGGTTCTGACGGCGCTTTGGTGAGAAGATGAAGGCCAGGGCAAACAGAAAAGTCGCGGTTAGGGCCACCGAAGCGCCGGATGGAATATCAAATAGATAGGAGGCGGCAAGCCCCAGAACGCAGGCAAAAATTCCCGATGCGGCGGATATCCAGAAAAACGACTTGAGATTGTACGTCAGTTGCAGCGCCGTCGCGCCGGGCTGCACCAGCAGCGCAAAGATGAGCAATCCGCCGACGGTGGAAAGATTGGACGAGACCACCGCGCCGGTTAAAAACAAAAGGATATAATAAATCATCCGTTCTGGAACGCCGCCTGATGCGGCAATGCGTCGGTTGAACAAGACGGCGCGGATTTCCTTGAAAAATAAAACGACAAACAGGATCAGAACCGCCGTCACAACCGCCAGCACCCAAATATCCGTTTCCGACAGGTTCAAAAGGCTTCCCCACATCAGGTTGAGTGCGCCCGCCTTGGTCTGCGTCAGAATACCCATGCCGAGAAAAGCGATTCCCATCAGGAAAGAAAACACAATGCCCAGGACATTTTCCGGCGCGATGTCCGTACGGTCGGACAGAGGCCCGAGAACGGCAGCCACCAGCAGGCACAGCATCAAACCGCTCAGAAACGGATTCATCCCCAGAAGCAGTCCCAGAACCGCGCCTGCAAAGGCGGCATGCGACATGGAAACGCCGATTAGCGGCATTTTCATCAGGACGACAAAGACCGATAAAACCGAACAACCGGCTCCGCATAGCACGCAGGCAATGACGGCACGCTGGATGGGCGGGTAGCTTAAAATGTTGAGGAATGGGTCAACCATACGATACAAAGCGCCTTCCATCGCGCTCGAATGTTTCGAGCGGGTATTGGAACAATCCGCTCAGGGCCTGGCCGGTCAGCGCTTCGCGGATGCTGCCGTCGAATATCTTTTCTCCGTTTCTCAGCATGACGACGCGCTCCATATGCGAGGGAAGCATGTTGAAGTCATGCGTAACGAAGAGAATCGTCAGGGCTTTCCGGACGAAGATTTCGTCGATCAAGGTCAGAACTTCTTTCTGCACGGCAATATCCAGATTGGCAGTGGGTTCGTCCAGAAGCAGCAAGTCTGGCTGCTGAAGGATCGCGCGGGCAATCGAAACTTTCTGGCGCTCACCGCCGGAAAGCTGTCCCAGCGGCCGGTCAGCCAGATGCGCCACGCGCATCATTTCCATGAGACGCAGGGCTTCTTCACGTTCCTTACGGCCGGGACTGCGGAAAAGCCCGACACGGCCCACGACACCTGTCATCACGGCCTCGGCGGCCAGAATCGGAAAGTTCGGTTCAACCGGGAAAAGTTGCGGCACATAGCCCACGCGTATCCGCGTGTGCCGGGAACGTTTCAGCGTTTCCTTCCGTCCGAAGAGCTTCAACTCGCCCGAATATTTTTCAAAGCCGGCGATGACGTTGAGCAGCGTGGTTTTTCCCGCTCCGTTGGGGCCGATGACGCCCAAAAACTCGTTTTTCAGAACGTGCAGATTGACGCCGGACAGCAGTTTCGACGGATGTTTGTGAACCGTAACATCGGCGAGTGTTAATATCTCTTCCGTCATCTTCGCTCCAGTGCCGCCAGAACCATATGAACGTTGTCCTGCAGTGTGGCCAGATAACCCCGCTCCGACGGAAAATTATTGAGCACGACGTGGGGTTTTCCCAGCGTTTCGGCAATACTTTTTCCGGCGTCCGGGCCGGATTGCAGATTGTCGATGACGGCGGAGATCTGCTGCACCTTCCCGATTTTTAAAAGGCGGACGACATCTTTGGCGGACAGGGATTCGGGCCGTCCATAGACGCCTGCCACGCGCAATCCCATCCATTCCAAGGTTTCTTTCTGCTGGGAGGAAGCCAGAACCGCGCGGCCGGTGATTCCGGCGGCCTGACGTCTAAGTTTTTTCGCCTCATCGCGAACCAGACGGACGGCGTTTTCCTTTCGCTTGAAAATGCCGTTTCTTTCTTCGGGGAAACGTCTGGCCAGCTCAACCGCCAGGCGGTTCAACCCGAACAGGTAAGAGTCGGGTGCCATCCAGTTTCTTGATTCGCTGTCCATGGCCAGCATGCTCTGCCCGCGGTTTTGCGATTTTTCCATAAAAGGCATGTTCCGGAAGAAAATCACCAGATCGGCTTTCCGGATTTTTTCAATATCCGAGAGCTTGACGTCGTAATGGCCGGGACACTGGCCAGGAGGCAGAATGGCTTCAACACTGAAGCGATTGGCGGGCAACAGCATTCCCGCCATATCGGAAAGCAGCGTATCGGATGCGACAATCAGATAACGAACGCCTTTATGGTCTGCGCAGGCCGTCTGCGGTGATGCGAATAAAAGTCCCGCAAACAGGGTTACCGAAATCAAGTACAGGGTGATCTTTATCTTCTTCATAAGAACCGCTTGAAAGAGGCGGGCTTTTTATCACCCGCCCGTGTCAATCACCTATTGGAATTTCAACGTCACGCCCGCAAACACCGTGATGCCGGGCATGCTGTAGCCTTTGGCATATTCGTAATGCCGGTTGAAAATATTATTGACCGCCACATACACTTCGGAGTCGGCGATCCGCAGCGGCTTATAGTCGAATCCATACCCCAGCCTGCCGTTGGCCAGGATGAAGTCTTCCAGCTTGTTGTTGTCGGTAAGCTGGCTGTAATTGAAGGTGCCGGTTCTCATGCTGGTGGCGGAATAAACATCCTGCAAATACTGCGTATCCAGACGCAGCCGGAAACGGTTCAGGAAAGACCAGTTGACGCCCGCCTGAAACTGGAATCCCGGCGTATAGGGCATATGGTCGCGTTCAATATGGTCGCTGCCGGAAGCTTTTGCCTGCATCAGGGTTGCGCCGGCGAATAATTCCAGCTTGGAAACCGGTATCAATGTGCCCGTCAGTTCGACGCCCTGAATTTCGTACTTGCCGATTGGATCATTAAACGAAACAGGGATGGGACCGAACATATAAGCCTGGTAACGGTCGCTGCCCTTGTCGTAAAACGCCGTCGCGCCCAGAGACGCCTTTTGCGGCCAGCTGTGCGTCAGGCCGATCTCATAGTGATCAACTGTTTCCGGCTTGATATTTGCCCAGTACTGGCTGGCGTTGGCTACAGGAGCATTGGTCAGGACCATGTTCATTAAAACGATAGGCGAAGGGTAATTTACGCCCCGGGAGTAATTGAGATTGATATCCGTATGGGCATATCCCGCGACAAGTCCCGCCTGATAGGAAGAGGCGGACTGAAAGTCGCTGTGATGGAGGTAACGATAGCCGGCCGACGGCGTGGCATGAAAGCTCTCGGGACGGCCGAACAGGTGGCTTACGGCGGCATAGGGTGATATTAACGTGATGCCGGGGAAATCCCACACGCGTTCCGCACGTCCGCCGTTAATCCCGGCAACGGCCAGTCCGCTGTAGGTTCGCTGTGTGTTTTTCAATTCAGATTTATCCAGGTCCGCGCCGACGACCATTTCGCCTTTCGGCCAGAAGAATAATTTTTCCTTCATGCGGACGCCGTAAAGAACCATATGCTGTCTGGACCAGAGTCCGTCCGTGCCGCCGGCATAGCGAACGCCGTTGGTCAACTCCTGCAGCAGGTCGAAATCGGTTTCATTCACATAGGCCTTGAGATAACCGGCTGCCTTTTCATAACGATTGTTCAATGTCAGGGTGGAAAGGGTTGTGCCCGTGTCAAAACGTTCCGCCATGGGCCAGCTCACGCCGTTCGTGGCAGTGGGTCTCGTTTCCGGTAGTGGCGCCAGTGTTTGACTGCCGACGTAATTCGCCAGGAAACGTACGTTCCAGTTTTGCGTCAGATCATAGCCGGCGTTGGCGTAATAACTTTGCTGCTGGGCGCGGGAATGGCCGACGTGCCCGTCCG
>DAOLNX010000048.1:0-24370 GCA_035416785.1 Smithellaceae bacterium
CACAGCACTGCGCCTTACTGGCGGCCAACACGTTTCATAAAGCCCTGCGGGATTTTGCCATAGGCAGGACAAAGTGATCATCTTATGAAAGATTTTTTACCATTCGACGCAGGTTCAATGATCGATGTGATTTGCGGCAATTTCACAATCTGGAAGAAGCCGGAATCTTGCCGGACGGGCAATCGTTGCAGGAGTTGTTGAATTGACGGCCAGACGGGAAACCCTCTATCAGGCGTTGTCGCTGTTTCAGGAAGGCACTGTTGCGGCCCTGTTCCTATTCTTGTTTTGACAATTTCTTAACAATCAGGTAATTTACTACACGATTTGATCAAATGGATTCAAAATCCGTATTTGCTCTAATCGGAAAAAGCTCTTCATCTAGTGAATGAAAATGAGTATTGCGGAATACGGAGACTCAAAGAGCAACGATTGACGACTTTATCCTTTGTCGCTATGAATCGCCAGGGAACAACCGATGTCCAATTCATCGCCCACATCCCAAAATCTCATCAACGAAAATCCTTTGTTGTTTGCTGTTTTCAATTTTAATCCCGATCCCATGGCTATCAGCGATGTGGTAACCGGCCGGATTATTTTTGTTAACGGGGCCTTTTCGCTTATGAGTGGTTATCCTGAAAATGAATGCCTTGGCGTCTCATCGGCGGATCTTCAATTGTGGGTCAACCCGGAAGATCGTGAAAGGATGATTAAAATTCTGGAAAAGCACAAAGAAGTCAGCGGCATGGAAGTTTCGATGAGAAAGAAAGACGGTGAGATCCGTCAAGTTCTGTTTTTTGCCCGGTTTATTGATATTGCCGAAGAACGTTATCTGTTGACGCTGGCCCGGGACATCACCGAAAGCAAACGAGCCCACGAAACCCTGCGTGAAAGCGAAGCACTCCACAATACCATTTTGAGCAATGTCGGCGCTTTCATATACATCAAAGACTCTCACTATCGTTACACTTACGTAAACAGCAGCGTCTGCAAGCTGTTTGGCCGTCAGCAAAGGGAAATTATCGGGAAAGACGATGCCGAATTCTTTTCGCCTGCCTCCGTTTCGGAAATCATGAAAAGCGATCGCCTGGTGATTGAGAAGGGCGACACCATCCGGCGCGAAGAAAAAAATCTTGTTTCAACCGATAGTATTCCTCGCACGTACTGGGTCGTAAAGCTACCGCTTCATGACAAATCTGGAAATATCGTAGGGCTTTGCGGTATATCCACCGACATTACCGATTTGCAGCGCACCGAGCAGGAATTGAAGGAAGTCCACCAGAGAATGGATCAGATTATTGATTATTTGCCGGATGCGACACTGGTCATTGACAATCAGGGAAAGGTCATCGCCTGGAACAAGGCAATTGAACAAATGACAGGGATTCCCGCAGCCGAAATGCTCGGCAAGGATGATTACGAATACGCCCTGCCTTTTTATGGAGAACGGAGGCCAATTCTCATTGATCTTGTTTTAAAACCGCAAAAAGAGTTTGAGGCCAGGTACGTCAGTACCAGCCCGGGAGACAGTATTCTGGAAGGTGAGGCGTATATGCCCGCTCTTCGGGGAGGCGAGGTCTATCTGTCCGGAAAAGCAGGCGTGTTGGCAGATTCCAAAGGCAACACTGTCGGCGCGATTGAATCAATCCGAGACATTACCGATCGACGCAAGGCAGAGGAAAAATACCTGGCTATCTTTGATAATGCCGTCGAAGGAATATTTCAGACAACACCGGAAGGCCGGATTCTGACGGCCAATCCGGCAATGGTCAAACTGGCCGGCTACGATTCAGTCGAAGATCTTTTATCGAATATTACAAACATCATTCAAATCTATGCCGATCCCGCCGATCGCCAGTCTTTTCGCCGGGCCATTGAAGACAATGGATTTGTAAGTAATTACGAGGTTCTCTGTGTCCGCAAGAACGGGCAAAAAATCTGGATTTCGGTCAACGCACAGGTGATTCGAAACAAGGAGGGCAAAATTGATCATTATGACGGATTTTTCAAGGATATTACCGAGCGCAAAAAAATGGAAGATGATCTGCGGCAAAGCGAAGAGCGGCTCCGCGGTATTGTGGAAACATCGAATGCTGGGATTATCCTGATGACCGTTGAAGGAAAAATTCTTTTTGCCAACCGGCAAATCGCCAGAATGCTCGGCTGCACGGTGGAGGAATTGACCGGAACAAATTATCATGATTACGTTTATCCGGAAGAAAGGAACGATATTTCCCGAAATATCAGCCAATTGGAGAGCATTAACTCCAATCAGCTCCACGCACAGCGCCGCTATCGTTGCCTCGACGGTCAGGAACGATGGGGCTATATCAGCGGCGGACGGATTAATGTTTCACCGGATCAATACCACGTGGTGCTGGTCATTTCCGACATCACGGAGGTCCGAAAAATCGAAATGGAGAAAAAACTGCTCAAAGATCATTTGCGGCAAGCGCAAAAAATGGAAGCCATCGGCACACTGGCCGGCGGCATTGCCCACGATTTCAACAACATTCTGGCATCCATGATGGGCTTTACGGAAATGGCCGCCCGGGAAACCCGAGCGGATGTCCAAAAAACATATCACGATCGTGTTCTGCAAGCCTGTGAGCGGGCTAAAAAGCTGGTCCATCAGATTCTGTCCTTCAGCCGTCAGCAGGAGCAGGAAAGACAACCGGTGGATATCCGTCTGATCATTAAAGAAGCGCTGACCATGCTGCGCGCCACGCTGCCTGCCACCATTGAAATCCATCAGTCCATTACTTCGGAGCCAACCATCGTCATGGCGGATCCGACGCAAATTCACCAGATCCTGATGAATCTGTGTACAAACGCTGCGCATGCCATGCGGGATAAAGGCGGTTTCCTGGATATAGGACTTGCCAATATCGAACTTGTCCCTTCTGAACCTTTGCCGCACCCCGATTTACAGACCGGCCCTTATGTGCGTTTATCTGTCCGGGATACCGGGCACGGCATCGCCAGCGAAATCAAAGATAAGATATACGATCCTTTCTTCACCACGAAAAACGCCAAAGAAGGAACTGGTCTGGGCCTGTCCGTCGTATACGGCATCGTGAAAAGCTGTGGCGGAACGATAGATTTGCAAAGCAGCCCAGGCCGGGGAGCAACATTTACGATTTATCTGCCGCGTGTTCATGATTCTGCTATCATTAGAAATAATGAATCAAAAGAAGTTGTTTTCCAGGGACGCGAGCATATCCTGTTCGTCGATGATGAAGAACCGCTGGTCGTGATGTTTCGT
The DNA here is from genome assembly GCA_035416785.1 of Smithellaceae bacterium. Classification (GTDB taxonomy): domain Bacteria; phylum Desulfobacterota; class Syntrophia; order Syntrophales; family Smithellaceae; genus UBA8904. Next base: position 3,263 of record DAOLNX010000048.1, read on the forward strand.
TCTTTTTTCCAATCTCTGGGCTATCAGGTCACCGCCACGGTAAGCAGCACAGAGGCGCTCCGTCTTTTTCAGGAAAAACCACAACAGTTTGATCTGGTGATTACGGATATGACCATGCCGGAGCTGACCGGCGAGGATCTAGCTTTGGAACTCCTTAAAATTCGTCCGGGGCTGCCGATTATTTTATGTACAGGATACAGCGAATCCATGAACAGGGAAAAGGCCCGAAAACTCAATATCCGTGAATTTGTCTTCAAACCGGTTTCCCTGCAGGACCTGGGAGCTGCGGTAAGACGAGTTTTAAACAGGTAAATGTCTGATCCTTTTCTGTTTGTCGCAGACTTCAGGTGATGCAAACAACAAGACCGGTAAAATGACGGGACGTGAACTTTATGGCAAGAGTATTGATCATCGATGATGATGAACCATTTTGCGACCTGCTTTGCAGAGCTTTTTCCGTTGAAGGCCATAAAACTGACTGCGCCTATTGTTTGCAAACCGCACTGAAAATGGCGGAGCAACACGCGTATGATGTCATTTATCTCGATGTTCAACTACCCGATGGTAATGGTCTGGATAAATTACCCGAGATTCACGCGATGCCGTCAGCGCCGGAAGTCATTATTGTGACCGGCGCCGGGACGGCAAACGGCGCGGAACTGGCGATTCGTTGTGGTGCGTGGGATTACATCTGCAAGCCGTCGTCGCTGAGCGCCATGACACTGCCGTTATTGCGGGCGCTGGAATACCGGGAGGAAAAAGTCCGGAAAAAACCGTCCTCCGTTTTAAAACTGGACAATATTATCGGTAGCAGCTCCCGGATGAAATCCTGTTATGCGACACTGTCCGAAGCGGCTTCCTGCGACGCCAACGTGTTAATCACCGGTGAAACCGGTACCGGTAAAGAGCTTTTCGCCAAAGCCGTTCATGAAAACAGCCGGCGTGTCTCCCGGGCTTTTGTCATTGTGGATTGCGCCGCTCTGACCCGGAACCTCACCGAGAGTACCCTTTTCGGATATGAAAAAGGAGCCTTCACCGGAGCGGACTGCCGCCACGACGGTCTCATCAAGCAAGCTCATGGCGGCACATTATTTTTGGATGAAGTTGGCGAACTCCCTCTGGATTTACAAAAAAGTTTCCTTCGAGTTTTGCAGGAACGCTGTTATCGTCCATTGGGCTCCACCCGGGAAATTGACAGTGATTTTCGGCTGATTGCCGCCACAAATCGGAATCTTGACCAGCTTGTCCGGGAGGGATCGTTTCGGGAAGACCTGCTTTACCGGATCTGCTCGATCACATTGGAAATTCCACCCCTGCGCGAGCATCTCGACGATTTGGTCGAAATTGCCCGTCATCATACCGCCAGAATCTGCAAGCGCACGCAAATACCCAGCAAGAAATTTTCAGAAGATTTTACAGAAGCGCTGCTGGCCCATTCCTGGCCCGGCAATGTCCGCGAACTTGTCAATGCTCTGGAAAAGTCCATCGCCTCCGCTCTATCCGTGCCGACACTTTTCCCGCTGCATCTCCCGGACGCCATCAGGATTAAGCTGGCCCGTTTCAAGGCGTCCGTTGAATCATCCGGCGATATCCAGACGACTTTTTTCTTGCCGGCACAACTTCCCCGTCTCAAGGATTTCCGTGAAGAAATCTATGCCAAGTTGGAAAAGCAGTATTTACAGCAAGTGATTGTTTCCATTCAGGGCAATATCGCAGAGGCTTGTCGGATAACAGGTCTGGGTCGCGCCCGTCTCTATGAGCTTTGCAGAAAGCATCAGCTTAAAATATAACTTTCATCCCAGCGTCATGGCCCACCAATTTCCTTTGCTCGTCTGGAAAAATCATACATCTTTTCTTTTTTCATACAGATGATTTATGGAAAAACACCTCCTCATCTTTGTAAGCCGCTGTATTTATTCATAGAAATTAAGATAATCTCATTGGCACATATCTTGTTGTAACAACTATATCAAAAAATCCATCAGGATTCGCCAGGGAGCCAGCAATGATGATCCTTTACTTGCCGCGTCAAGAAAAAAAGGTTGAGGATTTACTCCGGAGAATTGAGGAAGCCATTCCCGAAGAAACCGTCGAAATATTTGTCGATTTGAATGGGCTGGTCCGAAGATTACGCCGGCCCCGGACCGAAGTCAGCATAGTGCTTCTTGATATCGCCGGCCGCGAGGAATTGATGAAAATGATTTCCATCGCTGATCTTATCGATGAACTGAGGCTGGTCCTGGTTTTGCCGGAAGATCAACCGGACATGCTGGAGAAAGCGCATGTTTTGCACCCGCGCTTCATTGTGGCAACGGAAGATGATTTCCAGCGCCTGGGAGGCATTCTGAAGAACATGGTGGAAAGGTATGGAAGAACGGATTGATCGCGGGAAAACGATTAAAAACAAATTATTGCAGATACAAGGAGGCATTATGAACAACAAGTCATTACGTTTCAAAATGATCGCAGGCGGTGTCATTGCCGTGCTCGTGCCTTTGCTGGTAATAGGATCATTTGCCATCTTCAAATCGATGAGCGCTCTGAAAGAAATATCGCAATCTCAATCCGAACAGGTCGCCAGAAGTCTGGCCCATATGGCAAGCCTGGCCATTCAGGAAGAGCTGAAAATCGCGTCGCAGATTGCGCAGCGAGACGTGATCATTGAGGCCTGCAGCACCAAAAATGGCGTGCGGGCAACGACAGAACTGGCAGCATTACTGAAAAGAAGCGGCAGTGATTATGAGGTCATTCTATTGGCCGGTCCGGATGGAAAGATATTTGCGGATTCATCCGATGGAAAGTTCAAAAACATCGACATTTCCGAGAGAGATTATTTTCAAGAAGCCAAAACGGGTAAGGCCAGTATCGGATCCGTGGTCAGATCGAAAGGCACCGGCAATGTCATCCTGGCTTTTAGTGCTCCCGTTTTTTCTAATGATCATCAGGTGATCGGTGTCGTCTGCACCACGTTAAAAATTGATTTTCTGTCGGATAAAATAGCAGGTACCAAACTGGGCAAAACCGGCTACGCCTTTGCCATTGATAAAACCGGCCTGATCATTGCCCACCCGAAAAAGGAATATATTATTACTTTGAATTTGCTGGAGCAGGATGGAATGCGGTCATTCATTACCAGAATGATTGCCGGTGAAACCAGTGTTGATGCCTATACCTTTAAAGGAACAGCGAAAATTTGCGGTTTTGCCCCGGTGCCGCTGGCGGGTTGGAGTATCGGCGCGACTCAGGACCGCAGTGAATTTATGGCATCGGCTTACGCTCTTATGACGTTCATTATCATCATCGGTCTGATTTTTGTGGTGATCGCCGTCGTGGGCGTTTCTTTTTTCGCCCGCACCATTGCCGATCCGATCGGAGCCATTGCCAGTGATGTGCAGGAAGCCTCCGAACAAGTCGCCACTGCTTCCTCGCAGGTGGCTTCGGCCAGCCAGAGCCTGGCCGAAGGAGCTTCGGAACAGGCTTCTGCTTTGGAAGAAACCTCCTCCTCGCTGGAGGAGATGTCTTCCATGACCAAACAGAACGCCGACAACGCCGCCCAGGCCAAGGCGTTGACCGCTGAAGCCAAACTGATTGTGGATAAAGTTGGTGATCAGATGCATCGCATGGTGGTGGCCATTCAGGAAGTCACCAAATCCAGTGAAGAGACAGGGAAAATTATCAAAACCATTGACGAGATTGCCTTCCAGACCAATCTATTGGCGCTCAATGCCGCCGTGGAAGCAGCCCGAGCGGGTGAAGCGGGCGCAGGCTTTGCGGTGGTTGCCGATGAGGTGCGCAATCTGGCCATGCGTTCGGCCGATGCCGCAAAAAACACTTCCAGTCTGATTGAAAACACGATTGTCACAGTGAAAAAAAGCCGCGACCTGACCCAGCAGACGCAGGACGGCTTCAGGGAAAACGTAGATATTTCTAACAAAATCAGCCAGTTGATCGACGAAATCGCGGCGGCATCTTCCGAGCAGGCCCAGGGCATCGGACAGATCGGCAAAGCCGTGGCCGAAATGGACAAAGTTGTGCAGCAGACAGCGGCCAGCGCTGAAGAGTCCGCCAGCGCCGCGGAAGAAATGAACGCCCAGGCTGAGCAATTGAAGAGTTACGTAGGAAAACTGGGCACAATTATTCATGGACAAGAAAGCCTCCACGGTCCTTTGGTTATCCGCAGAGCGTAAAAAATGATTCCAGACATCTTCATGATGTCAGGACTTTGAACCATTTGCTCTTTAAAATCATTTATGGTACAGGGCCGCCAGTTTACGATCATTCAATCGTTCTTCTCAAGAAGGCGCACATGGCACGAAAAACTGGAATTGTTAAAGATTACCGCTATACCCGACATATGAGCGGTTTCGGGCATCCGGAAAGTCCCGCCAGACTGGAGTCGATCTATCAAATGCTGGGCAATCCCGATATCTACTGGAAATACCAGGAAATTGAACCACGCATGGCCGAGCGAGAAGAAATTGCCTACGTTCACACTCTGCCGTATATCGAACGTATTGCCGCCACTACAGGGAAAAGCTGTGTTCTTTTAGATGAAGACACCACCGCCAGCGAAGAGAGCTACGACATTGCCAGACTGGCGGCAGGCGGATTGATGAACGCCATTGATGCGGTCATGACCCGTGAAGTGGATAACGCTTTTGCATTTGTCCGTCCTCCCGGTCATCACGCGGGAGAAGGAAACTCGGCGGGATTCTGCATATTTAATAATGTCGCCATCGGCGCCCTGCATGCGATCCAAAAACATCAGCTTCAAAATATTCTGATTGTTGACTGGGACTTGCATCATGGCAACGGTACGCAAAAAACATTTTATTCCGACCGGCGCGTCCTGTATTTTTCCACCCATCAGTATCCTTATTATCCAGGTACGGGAAGCCTGCGCGAGATCGGCACAGGACAGGCCCTGGGCTATACAGTCAATGTGCCTCTTTCACCGGGCGCAGGTAATGGAACTTTTGTTTCAGCATTCCGAAACATTCTGGCTCCGATTGCTCAGGCATTCAAACCAGAACTGATTCTTGTCTCGGCAGGATTTGACATTCATCATCAGGACCCCCTGGGGGGGATGCGCGTAACGCCGGAAGGTTTTGCCGCTCTGGCACGCGTATTGCTAAACATTGCAGACCATTGCTGCGCCGGCCGGTTCGTGGCTGTGCTTGAAGGAGGGTATCATGTGGCGGCTCTGACCCGGTCGGTTAAAACGACCCTGGAAGAAATGTCGGACGATACACATTGTAAGGATGACCGGCTTGATGATCTGGAGCAGGAAGTCGATGAAAAAAACAAGCCGATCATCAAATCCGTGATCAGCGGTATCCAGCCTTACTGGGATGTTTTTTAGGAGGTATGCATTTTGAAACTCAGCGCTTCAGATGTTGAATACGTAGCCGAATTGGCTCGTTTGGAGGTAGCGGCGTCGGAAAAAGAAAAGTTCACGCATCAGATCAATGATATCTTGCTTTACATCGACAAGCTCAATGAACTGGACACAACTGGCGTTTTGCCCATGAGTTCAGCCATTTCCGTAACGAACGCATTTCGTGAAGATAAAATCGTCGAATCCCTGGGTACACAAAAAGCGGTGGCCAATGCGCCGGATGCACGGGGAGAATTTTTCCGGGTGCCCAAAGTCATTGACTGACAGGACAAAAACGTTTCATTTCGATCATGATGAAACAAAAATGCCAAAATAAAATAAACAGATAAGGAATTTATGGCTTTATATTCATTCACCATTCATGAGTTGCAGAAAAAAATCGAAAGCGGAGAGTTCTCTTCAATCGAGTTGACCCGCTCCGTAATTTCAAGAATTGACGAAGTGGAAGAGCGAGTGCATTCCTACATCCGTCTGCTCAAAGAAGAAGCCCTGACCGCTGCGGAGCTTGCCGACGAAAATATTAAAGCGGGTAAGATCCGGCCCCTGACGGGAATTCCCATCGCGCTCAAAGACATTGTCTGCACGAAAGGAATTCCAACCACCTGCGGATCGCGGATTTTGCAAAACTTTGTGCCTCCCTATGATGCAACCGTTGTGGAGAAGCTGAAGGCAGCTGGCGCGGTCTTTATCGGCAAAGCCAACATGGACGAGTTTGCGATGGGTTCCTCGACGGAAACCTCCGCCTTTGGTCCAACCCGTAATCCTTGGGATTTAGAGAGAATTCCTGGCGGCTCCAGCGGCGGTTCGGCAACGGCGGTAGCCGCTGATGAGTGTATTGCATCCATAGGTTCCGATACGGGAGGTTCAATTCGCCAGCCTGCAGCCCTTTGCGGTGTGGTGGGCCTGAAGCCTACCTATGGCCGTGTGTCGCGCTTTGGTTTAATCGCCTTTGCTTCCTCACTGGATCAAATCGGTCCGTTTACCAAAGATGTAGAAGACTGCTCGATTATGATGAATGTCCTCGCAGGCTACGACCCCAAGGACTCCACCTCCGTCAACGCGGAGGTTCCCGATTACCGGAAGTTTCTCAATCGTGATTTACGCGGCTGGAAAATAGGCATTCCTAAAGAATACTTCATAGACGGAATCGATCCGGAGGTAAGTGAAGCCCTGGCCAGGGCAATGGAGGTTGTGAAAAACTGCGGGGGAGAATGCGTAAATATAACGCTTCCGCACACGGAATACAGCGTGGCGGTTTATTACATTATTGCGCCGGCGGAGGCTTCGTCCAATCTGGCGCGCTACGACGGCGTCCGGTATGGATTCCGGACAGCGGATGTCCGCGATTTAACCGATATGTATAAAAAATCACGGATGCAGGGGTTCGGCTCGGAAGTCAAACGCCGCATCATGATCGGAACCTACGCCCTGTCGGCTGGTTACTATGATGCCTATTACGGCAAGGCGTCGCAGGTGCGGGCACTGATCCGCAAAGACTATGATGACGCCTTTCAGAAGTGCGACATCATTCTTACGCCCACGACACCGACTCCAGCGTTTAGAATCGGCGAAAAAACGGAAGATCCTTTGCAAATGTATCTATCTGATATATTTACAATATCCGCCAACCTGGCCGGCATTCCCGGCCTTTCCATACCGTGCGGGTTTACCGCCTCTGGACTCCCCATCGGCATGCAGTTTCTGGCAGGGCATTTCGAGGAGGGAAAACTGTTGCAGGCTGCGTCCGCCTACGAAAAAAATGCTGCTATTGAAAAAAGGAGGCCGAATCTATAATGGAATTTGAAACCGTCATCGGTCTGGAAGTCCACGCCCAATTACTTACGGAAACCAAAATTTTCTGCGGATGCTCCACAAAATTCGGCGGAGCACCCAACAGCCACACCTGCCCGGTTTGTCTGGGCATGCCCGGTGTGCTTCCGGTACTGAATAAAAAGGTGGTCGAGTATGCCATGAAGATGGCGCTGGCGACCAATTGCACGATCAATCCGTTCAACCGGTTTGCCAGAAAGAATTATTTTTATCCGGATCTCCCCAAGGGCTACCAGATTTCTCAATATGCTTACCCGTTGGCGGAGCACGGTCATATTCTGATTGAGTCCGATGGACAGCCCAAAAAAATCGGCATCACACGGATTCATATGGAAGAAGACGCGGGCAAATTGATTCACGATGAGAACAATCCGTCGAGTTATGTGGATTTAAACCGCGCCGGTGTGCCGCTGATTGAAATTGTCGGAGAGCCGGACATCCGTTCACCGGAGGAAGCCGCAGAATACCTGAAACGACTGCATGAGATTCTGGTTTATCTGGAAATCTGCGACGGAAACATGGAAGAAGGCTCTTTCCGCTGTGACGCCAATGTATCCATTCGCCCCATGGGCAAACAGGAATTCGGCACGCGCACGGAACTCAAGAATATGAACTCCTTTCGCAACGTGCAGCGAGCGCTGGAATATGAAGTCAAGCGCCAGCAGTACCTGGTTGAAAACGGGCAGCAGATCGTGCAGGAAACAAGACTGTGGGATGACGCCCAGGGGGTCACCAATGCCATGCGCAGCAAGGAAGAAGCACACGACTATCGCTATTTTCCCGACCCCGATCTGGTGCCGGTCACAGTTGATGAAGCCTGGATTGAACAAATCCGCTCGGACATGCCGGAACTGCCTCTGGCAAAACGCGAGCGCTTTGTCAGGGAGTTCGCAATTCCCACCTATGATGCAGGTGTGCTGACTGCTGAAAAACCCCTGGCCGAATATTATGAAGAGGTTGTGAAGCTTTGCGGCAAGCCCAAGCAGGCCAGTAACTGGGTGATGGGGGATTTGCTTCGTTTTCTCAAGGAGGAAAGGCGCGACATTCGCCAGTGTCCCGTATCCGCAAAATCGCTGGCAGAGATGATTCTCCTCATTGAAAATGGTACGATCAGCGGCAAAATGGCCAAAGATATCATTGATGAAATGTATCAGACGGGCAAAACGCCGGATACCGTGATTGCTGAAAAAGGCCTGGTGCAAATTACCGACGAAGGCGAACTGGCCAAAACGATCGCCGCAATTATTGAAGGCAATCCCAAACAGCTTGCGGATTACCGTGCCGGCAAAGAAAAACTGTTCGGTTTTTTTGTCGGCCAGGTCATGAAAGCAACACAGGGCAAGGCCAACCCGCAGCTCGTCAATGATCTGCTCAAGAAGAATCTGGCTGGATCATGATTCAACCCATTTTGTGGAAAAACAATCAAGTGGTTTTGATTGATCAGAACACCCTGCCGGCATACGAAAGGCAGGTGGTTTGTTCAGACTACCACGAAGTGGTTGATGCCATCAAGAACATGACCGTGCGCGGCGCACCCGCCATCGGTGTGGCCGCAGCCATGGCGGCGGCGCTGGGATCGCTTTTCGTGCAAGAAAAATCGCCGGATCATTTTCAGAACAAATTCAACGCTATATGCGATGAAATTGCCCAGGCCAGGCCGACGGCTCACAATCTTTTCTGGACGCTTCATCGGATGAAAAGGTTTTTACAAAAGTGCCTCGCTTCCGGTAAATCAAATTTGTCGGCGGAGTTAGTCAAGGAAGCCAAGAGGATCTGCACCGAGGATGTGGAAATCAACAAACAGCTTGGACAAAATGGAAGCTCCCTGCTTGCTGATGGTGATCACATTCTGACACACTGCAATGCCGGGGCGCTGGCGACCGCCGGATACGGAACGGCGCTGGGCGTTATTCGTGCGGCATTTGCACAGGGAAAAAAACTGCATGTGTATGTAGATGAGACCAGACCGGTGCTTCAGGGAGCCAGGCTCACCGCCTGGGAAATGCAGAAAGAAAGAATTCCCGCGACCTTGATCACAGATAGCATGGCGGGCTATCTGATGCAGCAGGGTAAAATTGATAAGATTATTGTCGGAGCGGATCGGATTGTCTCCAACGGAGACACAGCCAATAAAATTGGAACCTATTCCGTCGCTGTTTTGGCTCGGGCACACCGGATTCCATTTTATGTCGCCGCACCCGTTTCAACCTTTGACTTTTCTCTTGTTACCGGAGCCCAGATCCCCATCGAAGAAAGAGATTCGGCGGAAGTGAAACAATTTCATGGAGTCCAGGTTGCTCCGCAGGAAATCGATGTTTACAATCCGGCCTTTGATGTGACGCCCGCAAAATGGATCACGGCGTTCATCACGGAAAAGGGCGTTTTGACAAAGCCTTTTGGCCGCACTCTGGCCCGTTTGCGCAAAGAGGTTGCTCATGAAACTGTTGCTTTTTGATTTTGATGGCGTTTTAGTCGATTCACTGGACGTTTACGAAAAAACCGTCACCGACTGCCTGCAACAAATCGGGCAGCCACTGACGCGTGGACGCAACGAGTTTCTTGAGCTATTTGATGGGAATTTTTACGAATCTCTTCAGAAAAACGGCGTTAACATGGATGAATTCACGACCGCCTCCGTAGATATTTTGGCAAGAATTAATTATTCCGCCATGAAGCCGTTTGACGCCATGAGGCCGGTTTTGCAAAAACTATCTCAAAACCACGCGATGATCGTGATTTCTTCCAACGATACGCCAACCATCGTCGAGGCGCTGCGTCTTTATGATTTTGAAGGCATTTTTCAGGAAGTTCTCGGATCGGATTTCATGCTCAGCAAGAAAGACAAAATTTTATACATCATGAATAAATATCAGGTCTTGTCCTCCGATATCTATTACATCGGAGACACAGTAGGCGACATGTTGGAAGGACGGCAGGCAGGCGTCAAAACCGTTGGGGTTACCTGGGGATGGCATACCAAAGACCGTCTGGTCCAATCAAATCCTGATTATCTTCTTGATGATCCTGAAGATTTGCTTTTTCTGAACTGATATTCAAGTTTCTGCCTGATCTTTCCGATGTCTTTAAAAGACACGAGGAGGAAAAATCATGATGTCAGCCTTTCATATATCTTTAAGCGCACTTCGGGCTTTTGACACCAAGCTCGATGTCCATGCCAACAATCTGGCCAATGTCAATACGGACAAGTTCAAGAAAAGCCGTGCAGAACTCCAGGAAGAGCCTTCCGGCGGCGTCCGGGTATCCATTTCGCAACAGGAAGAACCGGGCGATACGATTTTTCCGGATGCAACTTCCGGAGAGAAAAGGGAATTGTCCAATGTAAGCATCGAAGAAGAAGTGGTCCATCAGATGGTGACACAATACGCATTAGAGGCCAACATTCTTTCCCTGAAAACCGCCGACGAAATGCAAAGTTCCCTGTTGGACATCCTTTCCTGATTCTCTGTTTTCCGGGCCTTATGGAACATGCGGAAAACGGACCTTTGATATCGTTTTTTTGTCATCACCCTGCCGATACTTGTCATCGTGACAAACACTGGGATAATGCCTGCGCGGGTGATTCTCTTGAACCTTTCGCAAGGAACAAAGCCATTGCGCTGACCCATCCGATATGTTAAATAAATCGCCAATTAAAGTCACCTGGAGCAGCCTATGAAGTACGATCCTGTGGTCATCGAAGAAAAATGGCAGAAGAAGTGGGAAGAAGAGAAAACTTTTCAAGTTACTGAAGATCCGAATCGACAGAAATACTATCTGCTGGAAATGTTTCCTTATCCGTCCGGCAAAATTCATATCGGCCACGTCCGCAATTATACCATCGGTGATGTCGTCGCCCGCTATAAGCGTATGAAGGGGTTCAATGTTCTTCATCCAATCGGCTGGGACGCTTTCGGCATGCCGGCGGAAAATGCCGCCATCGATCATAAAATCCATCCGGCCAAATGGACCCATGAAAACATCGACCATATGAAAAAACAGCTCAAACGGATGGGCTTCAGTTACGACTGGGACCGCGAAGTTGCGACCTGCGAGCCGGAATACTATCGCTGGGAGCAGCTTTTTTTCATCTGGATGTTTGAAAAGGGCTTGGCCTACAAAAAACGCTCCAGCGTGAATTTCTGTAAAAAGTGCGATACGGTGCTGGCCAACGAGCAGGTGGAAGGCGGCCTGTGCTGGCGCTGCGGTATGGAAGTGACGGAAAAAGTGCTCGATCAGTGGTTTTTCAAAATCACCGCCTACATCGAAGAGCTTCTTGAATATTGTGAAAAACTGCCCGGCTGGCCAGAACGCGTTTTGACCATGCAGAAAAACTGGATTGGAAAAAGCTACGGGTGCCTGGTGGATTTTCCAATGGCTGAAGGAAACGGAACCATCAAGGTTTTCACCACGCGCCAAGACACGCTCTTTGGCGCAACCTTTATGCTGGTGGCCGCGGAGCATCCGCTGGTGATGGAACTTGCCAAGGGTAAGCCCTGCGAAAAAGAAGTGCAGGCTTTTGTGGAAAAAGTCAAAAAGCAGGACAAGTTGATGCGGACGTCCGAATATTACGAAAAAGAAGGTCTTTTCTTGGATTCCTACTGCCTTAATCCACTTACCGGACAGAAGATGCCGGTTTACGCGGCCAATTTTGTTCTGGCCGACTACGGAACCGGCTGCGTGATGGCTGTTCCGACGCACGATCAGCGGGACTTTGAATTTGCCAAAAAGTTCGGGTTACCCTTGATCGTGGTCATTTCCCCTATAGATCGGACACTTGATCCTGCCACAATGGCCGAAGCTTATGTGGATGAAGGTGTTTTGGTGAACTCTGGACCGTTCGATGGCATGGAGAACACGAAAGTGCTTGAATCCATTGCCGATTATCTGACGGCCCAGGGAAAAGGCAAACGGACGATTCAATACCGTCTACGCGACTGGGGCATTTCACGCCAGCGCTACTGGGGTACGCCCATTCCGATGATCAACTGCGAGAAATGCGGCATCGTTCCGGTTCCTGAAAAGGACCTGCCGGTGATTCTTCCGGAAAATGTCGTTTTCAGCCCGGAGGGCGGTTCGCCGCTTGCGGCTCTGCCGGAATTTGTCAACACGACCTGCCCCAATTGCGGGGGTCCCGCTGCACGCGAAACCGACACGATGGATACCTTTGTGGAATCGTCCTGGTATTTCGACCGATACTGCTGCCCGAAATGCGATACCAAACCCGGCCTTGACCGCAAGGCGCTGGACTACTGGATGCCGGTGGACCAGTACATTGGCGGTATCGAGCATGCCATCCTGCATCTACTTTATTCGCGTTTTTACACCAAAGTGTTGCGCGACTTCGGTGTCATCGGCGTAAACGAGCCCTTCACCAATCTTCTCACACAAGGGATGGTCTGTAAAGAAACCATGAAATGTCCCGATCATGGCTACCTGTTTCCGGAACAGGCGGTGAACGGAAAGTGCCACCTCTGTGGCAAAGACGTAATCATCGGCAAAACCGAGAAAATGTCCAAATCCCTTAAAAATGTGATTGATCCGGATTTTCTGATCAAAACTTACGGCGCGGACACAGCACGCATTTTCTGCCTGTTTGCCGCTCCACCCGAAAAAGACCTGGAATGGAGCGAACAGGGCGTGGAAGGATCGTTCCGCTTTCTGGGGCGCCTCTGGCGCATATTTGACGATTATCTGAATGATATCAAGGAAATTGATCCGAAGATGGGCAACGGGGAACTCAAGAGCGAATTAAAAACGCTGAGGCGAAAAACACATCAAACAATCCGGAAAGTGTCTATCGACCTTGAAGACCGTTTTCATTTCAATACCGCCATCAGTGCGGTGATGGAATTGATGAATGTTCTTTACGCCTTCCAGCGTCCGCCGGCAGACGACAAAGCCGCGCTTTCAGTAATCCGCGAAGCTTTGGAGTCGGCGGTTTTGCTTCTGGCCCCGATCGTGCCACACATTACCGAAGAACTCTGGCAGATGCTGGGTCACAAAACCAATATTTGCGACGCGCCCTGGCCTGATTATGATCCGGCCATTGCCAGCGAAGAAGAGATGACCATCGTCATCCAAATCAACGGCAAGTTGCGCAGCCGGATGACCGTGCCCGTAAAGGAGGATCCGGAAAAGATCAAATCCGACGCCATGGCGGATGAAAAAATCGCTATCATGCTGAAAAACCTGCAGATAAAGAAAATTATTTATGTACCGACAAAACTGGTCAATATTGTCGCCGGATCGTAAAAGGATTTAAATGTGAGAAAAGTTTCCTTTTTTGCAGCTTTTCCAACCGGGCTTTGCAGCTTGTGCTTTTTCTTGATATTCGGTTGCGGCTATGGATTTGGGCCGCAAGGTGAACATTTTGACCAGCGCATTCGGTTGATATACGTCGAACCCTTCGGCAACAGAACCGCTCAGGCGGAAGTGGAAAATGACCTGCGAACTGCCTTTATTGATCAGCTGACCCGAAACAGCCGTTTCAAAACAGTCGCCTCTGCTGAAGAAGCAGACGCGTTAATCGGTGGAAATGTGCTCAATCTCACCACAGCCACGCTTTCCTATCGAAACAACATTCTGGCTGCGGAAGAACGAATGAGCGTTATCCTCGAAGTCAATTTCCGGAGAAAGGACGGCACCATTCTATGGTCGTCGCGGCATGTTCCGGGAACAACCGATTATAAACTGCCGGACGGAGCCGATCCGCTTCCCGTAAGAAAACAAGCCTTGTCCAAGCTGGCGCGCGACTCGGCGGAGCATTCCCTGAATCTGATGATGTCCGATTTCTAACCGCCAGGCAAGCATTGCTTTCTCCTCTTCCAAAGAAGCACCCAGGAGAATTTGTAACTTCATGAAAGATTTGATTTGTCCCTTGGGACGCTTCCTGCTGCAAAGTGTAGGGGAAAGACAGAAGGATAGAGCCTGTTCTCCGGAAAAGGTCACAATCATCCGGAAGCCGTCCGCCTTTTTCGCGGAAGTGACCTCTGATTATCTGTTGGCCTCCGATATTTCCGCCAATATCGCTTGCGATCCCCTCTCCCGGCAAAGACTTCTGACCGTGGCCGGCGAAACAAAGGCGGGCCTGCTTTACTCCGACTATTGGATGGCTGCCGGGAACAGCCTGATTCCGCGTCTCTTGACTCCATACCAGCCAGGATCCATTCGGGATGATTTCCATTTCGGGCATTCTTTTCTTCTGTCCACTGCAATAATCAAAAATATTCTTAAAAAATATGGCAGTCTGCCGGATGATGGCTTTGCCGCTTTTTATGACCTACGTCTCAGAATAACAACGGATTCGGCCATCATCCATCTGCCGGAATTTCTTTACACCTCATCCATCAAACAGACGGAAAGCAATCCGGAAGAAAAAACAGAAGCGCATTTCAACTATGTAGCCAGGGAAAATTATCTGCGTCAGAAAAGACTTGAAAAAGTCGCTACGGATTACTTAAAACGGATCGGCGCACATCTGCCGCCGCGCAAGGCAAAAGCAGGAATACCAAACACAACTTTCGCAACGGAAGCCAGTATCATCATCCCCGTGCTGAACCGGAAAAAGACCATCGCCGACGCGTTGACCAGCGCTCTTTCTCAAAAAGCAACATTCTCTTATAATATTATTGTGGTAGACAACCATTCGACCGATGGGACAGGGGATATTCTTCGAAAATATGCCGCAAGGCATTCTTGTGTTCATCACCTTATTCCGGCGAGACGAGATTTGGGAATCGGCGGTTGCTGGAATGAGGCCATTTACTCCCCTTTCTGCGGAAGATATGCGGTTCAACTGGATTCCGACGATCTATACAGTACGCCGCAAACTCTGCAAAAAATCGTGGATACCTTGCATAGAGGTCGCTATGCGATGGTGGTGGGCGCCTACACACTCGTCAATGAAGAACTCAAGCCCATCCCGCCTGGTCTCATCGACCATCGCGAATGGACAAATTCAAACGGGCACAACAATCTGCTGCGCGTCAACGGTCTCGGAGCGCCGCGAGCCTTTGATACGGACGTTATTCGCGCAACAGCCTTTCCCAATGTAAGCTACGGCGAAGACTATGCCATTGCGCTCCGGCTATCACGCCATTACAAAATCGGCAGAATATACGAAAGTATCTATCTATGCCGCCGCTGGGCGGACAATACAGACGCGGCGCTTTCTTTTGAAAAGCAAAACCGCAATAACGATTACAAAGACAAGCTGCGAACACTGGAAATTGCGGCTCGACAGAGCATAAACAACACGGAGACCTCTGTAAAAAAGCCAATCCCTGCAAACCAAATCGGCATAAGTCATCAATATCAATGTTATAACGAAAGAACCTCGGAATTAAACCCTAATCCTATTCAAGATTCGACCTTTGTACGAAAAAATGAAGACGGCCGAAAAACGGATGCGGTATCTTTATCATCCGAGCCAATTTTTGCAGAATTTCCCAACGGAGATCATCAGACCCTTCCCTCATTGTGCCGCAATCTTTACAAAACACAGAAAAAAAACTGGCCGGCTTTGTCTTCCGCATGCCGCGATCTCAAGAAAATTCAGGAACGAGAACTTTTCTGCGACGGTTATCAGGTCGTCTTACAGTTTAATCCCGGACGGGCATTAAACAGCGGCGCGGCCGTGGATCAAGCATCCATTCAAAAACGCCCCTGTTTTCTGTGTATGAAAAACCGCCCTTTCCAACAGTCGGGTATCCTTTATCGCAAAAATTATCTCATCTTATGCAATCCCGCGCCGATTTTCCCCCATCATTTCACTATTGCCGCACAGACGCACTGTCCCCAGGAAATTCCTTCTTCTCTGGACAGCCTTTTACAAATTGCGTTCGATGCGGCGCCGGATTACGCAGTCTTTTACAATGGGCCTGCCTGCGGCGCTTCTGCGCCCGATCATTTGCATTTTCAATTGGTTCCGTATCATGCGCTTCCGTTTCTTCGGTTTTCGCAAGACAGACATTCTTATCAGAAGATCTCCTCCTCAGTTTGCCGTCTATCGGACAATTCCGGCCGATCCATGATCTTGATGCGATCAAACAAAGTAGATATGTTAAAAGATCAATTTCTACGTTTTTTAACCAGCGCCGGAAAAGTTCTTCATACGTCGGCAGAACCCCCGGTAAACATTATATGCTTTTACAGAAAAAATAACTGGCAATTGATGATCTTTCTGCGCCGAAAACATCGTCCGGATGACTATTTTGCTCCGGGAGACAAAAGAATATTCGTTTCTCCCGGCGCTATTGATATGGCCGGTGTTGTAATTATCCCCCTTGCCATGAATTATGAAAATCTGGATTCTGCCGCGATTGGAAATATCTACCGGGAAGTATCCCTGAAGGATGAAACATTTCATAAGATTATCAAGATGTTGAGATAGGCGTAAAAGGTCGGTTCGGACGCGGATGTAAACATAAATTTAAAAACGGAGTTCCCAGACATGTCATCATCCATTATCATCGATAGTCAAATGTGTTTTGCCGAAGCGATAGAAGGCACAACTGCTCCGTTGGAAGTGATTGATTCTCTTTCCCTTCTTGACGTGTTATATTATTCCTTTGACGGTTTGCTTCATCAGGGCCAGATCATTGTTCATGCCGGATTGGAAGAGGATGTCTGGAAAATCTTTTTGCTGATGGAAAAACTGAAATTTCCTGTACACAAAGCCATTCCCATTGCCGCCTACCGCTGGAGTGATGAAAACTCCATGACCGACAACAATTCATCCGGATTCAACTTCCGTGTCATCGAAGGAACCAATAAACTTTCCTTACACTCTTTCGGATGCGCCATCGACATCAACCCTGTTCAAAATCCCGTGATTTATCCAAACGGTCTTATCGCCCCTCCAGGCGCAAAATATCGGCCAAAAAACAAAGGCACATTTGCTGCCGGCCACCCTGTCGTTCAGGAATTTATAAGTCTCGGCTGGCACTGGGGCGGCAATTTCGACCAGCCTAAAGACTATCATCATTTTGAAAAAACATTAGAAATGCAAAAGCGCTAAAAAACAGACTTTACGAAAATCAGAAGATAGCCATCGCACGCCCTTGATGCCAAGATGCCGGTATTCCAGTTAAAATTAAAGGGTACCCTGATGTCGATCTGAGGAACATTGAAACAGCATAATCAAACGTGTTTGCAATTATTGTTCATGAAATAGCCGGATTTTTCAAATGCAAGTTGACACAAAAGCCATTTTAACGTTATTGTAGAAATGGATTTTGAGGAAGTGCCAAGGTCACTGGTGGGCCTCCCGGACTTCAAATCCGGTGTGGGGCGCTAGAACCGTCCCAGGTGGGTTCGATTCCCATGCACTTCCGCCAATTATTTCAAGCACTTATCTAGAACGACCGTTCCGCTATCCCACGCCGGATTTCTTGTGACAGGGTTTTTGTGATAAAATTGTGATAAATTTTGTTTTGTTAAGCGCCTGTTGCTCTCGCAAAGCTGCATCGACTTTTATTGCCGCGGAACGGAGATCCTCTTCGCTAACAATGTTGTAGCGGTCAAATACGCTTCTTGTCTTATGACCACTAATCTTCATAGCCACAATATCGGGAATTCCTGCCCTGGTCATGTTTCGGACAGCTGTCCTTCGGTTGTCATGAAGAATTCGCCCAATCAAACCGGTTTTTTTACAGGCGGTGTGCCAAGCTGCCTGGTAATTCCGAATCTTCTGACCATCTCTGAAAAAGACGTATGGACAATCCGGGTATTTGTTTTCCCTAAGCTTCCATTGAGATAGAATAGTTTCATAAAGTTCCCCAGCAAGAAATATCTCCCTACATTCGCCATTTTTGGTCATATCTGCTGTCAGCGTGATCTTCTTTTCGAACATATTAGTGTGGTGCCATTGCAGATTAAGGATTTCCGATTTTCTCATCCCGGTAAAGTAGGCAATCGTTAAAACCGGTTTCATATGTTCAGGAAGAGCATCTCGTAATCTAACGTAATCTTCATACTCAAAAAAACCCTGTCTTGGTCCATTCTCCTTTAACTTCGGCACAAAAGGTGGACTAATTACCTTGGGGGGAGTTTGTCTCATTCCTAAAGTAAAAATCCTCTTTAGAGCGGAGAGTTCCCTGTTGATTGTTCCATTGCTTGCTTTATTGTCTTTCCTTTGCAAGATGTAATTGTCTATATCCTTTGAGGTAATATCAATGACCTTCATCCCGTTAAAGAAAGCTCCCAGGTGTTTGATGCTTAATTCTGCGCGATCCAGTGACCGCCTTTCACGAATTTTATAATCAGTGATAATCTCCTTGCTCAAGTCGTCGAACATGACCTTATCGAGATTCATATCGGGATGCTTCCCTTCTGCTATTTCCCCTTTCAATTTGTCAAAGATCCGCTGAGCCAGTTTCCGGTCTTCCGTTTCGGTTGACCTCCTATACTGCTGACCCTGATGAGTAAAACTCATCCACCAGACCGTTCCTCTTTTATAAAGACTCATGAGTAACCTCCTTCTTGAGGCCCTTGATCCGGTCTGATTTCCCGTAATTGTCAGGGTAATACTTCCCGGTCTCGTCGTCAATGGTCTTTCGGATAATTTTCGAGAAGTTGTCCGTTGAGCGCTTCGACGATTTTCTTCTTCTTACGGTCTTTTGTGGATCAACTACTGGTTTATTCTCCTTTCTGCAACCAATTAGCCAATCATCAATTTCTTCCTTGCGGAACCTAATGAGGCGCCCGATGCGATAATGGGGGATTTCTCCGGACTCTACTTTGGCATAAACGGTTTTTTCTTTGATGTTCAGATATTCGGATATATCTGATATTGTTAAAAGTTTATTCTCCTTCTGTTCCTGCACTCTTTCATTACCTTCCTGGAATTCAGGTTAGGTAATTGCATCACGGATTTTATTTTGAAAAATCCAAGAAAAAAGTAATTGAATCAAAGAATTCCTAAACAATGTTGTTTTTACCACAAAGTTTTTAACCTTGCGCCAACCGGCTAGACCAGGTATTTCACTGATCGTAACATTAACATAATATACTATGTTCTAAATGTCAATAAACTATTATTATAATTAGTTTTAATATTATTGCAACGTCACATACAGCATATTACATCGTTCATGTTAATACACTTCTTGACATTATTTAAACAAACAAATACGTTTACTTGCAATGAACAACAAAATTATTGATTTGGCACGCAAAAAAACCCTGAAAACCTTGGTGGAGGACTACCTTGAGCGCAATCCCCTGCAACTGGAGGATTTTTATCGGAAGCATCCGGATAAAGCGCTGGTTGTATTCAGCAGAATTTTTCAACTTCTTTGTGATCCGGATGATGGTATTGATGCGGATGACCTGACCGCAGATGAACTGAAAGGTGTTATCCTAGAGTGGCATCCGTTATTAACGCCAGTATGGTCCAAAATTAATAGTGCTTTCATAAATTATCGGGAAAATTTCCTGCCAAAACAAAAGAACTATGAAAAGAGGATTGATGAGGTAAATAATGAGTCATCATCACTGATGCCGTTCAAGGATTTAGTGGACAGCGGTTCTGGTCATTTCTTTCCCGATGATAAATGTTATGAAATTAAGCTTAAACGCTCGCCTACGACAATCAAACTTTCCTTCGCTTCGGACAAATTCAGCATATACATGGAAGGGATCAGGATTGTCGATCGCTTCTTGCTTCAGCTTAAAGATGCACCCATCGACATTTTTTCAATTTGCGAGCACTGCGGGAAAATCATCATAGTGACCAGGAACGGGAAAAGGTTTCATTCAGGATGCGCATCCAAAGCAAAACAGAAGGAATTATGGACAAAGGATCCGGAAGTTTGTAGGAAAAAAGAACGGGATCGCTATCATCAAAGGGTGAAAGGAAGATGACATGGTCTTTGTCTTGATGTTCAGATATGCCGCTACTTCTGAAATCGTTAAAAGTTTTTTCTCCTGTTGTTCCTGCATTGTCGTTACCCTTTCCGGAATCGGAAGGTAACATCATCGATGACCCCCGGCAACCGAGCCGAAAGTCATAATAAATTTAATTAATTCAGTATCCTGATTCCTCTTTTTATGGTTGTTGAAATGAAGCCGTTACTGACCCCCTGCACAACATCTAACCGACTCATCCACGGCTTTGAATCATTTAAATGGCATGGTTTTTCAGAGTGAAGTATAAAAACTGGGCTAAGGCCAAGAAGGATTATCCAGCAATTTTTAAAGATTCAGGTTTGATTGCGGATAAGCGGAATGATTATTTAATTTTTATATGTTGTTAGCGTCTTGGTGGAATATGGATTATTATCTTAATTATGGCAATAATATCAATGAAGAATCTAATAATAAGTGCATCGCTGAAAATCTCCCATGGATGCACAAACCGTATCAGATCAAATTGAAAAGGTTTCGAATGCCCGGACTCCGTATTTGGATGGCAAAATTTTTTCAATGACCTTGATTCTTGCATATCGGTTGGGTCTTAAGAGGCAGGAAATCATTGATTTAAATATTGGAGACATCATGAAAGGCAGGGGAACAATTCTAAAGACCATAACAATCAACGATGCAAAAATTGACCTGTCGGATGACCTGCAATCAATAATACATAACCATATAAAATACTTGAGAATAATGGAATATAACCTTAAGAAAGAGGCTCCTTTGATTCCCATGAGGAGTAAAAAACGCTATCATTCTAGGCAGATGGGTTACGATTCTCGTAAAATTTACGCTGAATGTAGTGTTACGCCGCAGATGGAAAAGTTTCGCCAGGCCGGCATATGCCATTATTATGAAAAACTGATCAAAGAAGGTGATTCACCCTCAAAAGCTTTAGAGCGTGCAAGCCATTTTGCACGTCGCACGCAGCGACAAACTTTGGGCATCATTACCGGCACAATGTA
>DAOLNX010000049.1:0-24318 GCA_035416785.1 Smithellaceae bacterium
AGGGAGAGAGAAAATATGCCTTTTCGCACATTTCCCTTGACGGCGAATTCTTTTACAACCATTTCAGAATTCGGTTGTAAAGTAATGGAACTTTTGTCTTCAAAAACCATTTTTGCCGTGGACTTATCGCCTGTAACGATCTTGTCTTTTTCGTGAATTTGTGAGTTAAAAACAGGCTTTAGAACCTTTCCGTCCCGAGTCTGGGTGACATTGCCCACAACTGACGTAAACCTTCCCACCGAAGCCGCATAGACAGGATAGGGAATGATCAGTTGTAACGCTAACACCAATACAACGATTTCCTTAATTGATTTTCGCATACTACCCTCCTTTATTTCAATTCATTATAAACTGATAAGATTAATTATTCTTTTCGTTTATCACAAAATTTCTAGTGTTTATGATTCTTTTTTCTTGATTTGTCAATACATTCTTATAAGAATTGTATCATGATGTCCATATCATATTAATATTTATTATATATTTTTATTGTTTCAACCATTGATCCACTCATCTTGTGTACGCATGAAAAAATCAGAGGAACTTGAACAGACGGCGGCGCAGAACTTCCAGCTGAGCACGATTATCCGATAAAGAATAAGTCATTTCACTTTTGCCGTTCTTTTCCTCTTTGGCAAGCGTAGAGATCAATCCTGCACCTTCCATAAATTTTACGGCGTTTAAATAATTTGATTGAGACAGAGCTTCCGCACGCAACACTTCTCCTTTACGAAACATCCGTTCCCCCAGAGGACGAATTTTTGCCAGCCATTCTTTTTGTGTCAGGGGGGCCTTCTTTAGACAAGCCAAGCTGCGGATGACAATCCAGTAGGATTCCAGATAATTATGAATTAGTCCAGTGAAGGGCTTCAATCTTACGCTGCCCCGGCTTTTCACTTCAATCCATTCTTCGCTGTCCCGATTGGCTCGGACAATCAAAAACCGACTTTTCAGATACGACAGCACATCATCCACTTCTTGACGGTCATCCAGTGCTTCATCGAAAATAAACTCGTTCCATAACAGCCATTTAAAAAACTTGTAGTCTGCAAGAATTTTGGTCTGGGAGAGTGTATCCTCCGGATTTTTGACGATGGCTGTTGCCACGAAACAGATGGAGACGAAAAAATGAAGAATATTGTTTTTGTAATATTCCAGATTCAGTCTTTTATTCTCTTCAAGAGAATAAACCACTTCCTGCATTTCCTCTTCTTCATCGGCTTCAATTCTTGAAATGATATTTGTCGAGGCGAATATATTTAGAGAATCCTGTAAGGCTCTTTCCCGATTGTCAAATGTGGCTGCAAATTTCACTTTTCTGGTGGACAGGTAATCATAAAATTCATTTAAAATTGCTTGTAATTCATCATGAGATATGCCACGGCGGTCGTGGCTCAACAGTCCGGATGCCACGAGTGCAAAAGGCGTAACCACTGAAACTTTGTTGATTTCCAGAACGGATTCATAACCGATTTTACGGTAGAGGCTCTGACGTTCATTTACCGTCATCTGCTCCATCGGTTTTTCCTGTGCGTCCAAATAGTCTTTCATGATGATCGGTTCGCCGACATTGATGTAAACACGTCCAAAACGTTTTCGCAGGATGCTGGTGGTTTTGATGATGTCGGCGGTGTTTTCCTGAACTTTGGGAACGCCGGACAGTTCTTTCAGGTACGATCGTTCCTCGATGACACGATCGTAACTGATATATAGAGGTACCAGTGCCAGATTTTCACAATACTTTTCCTGGTATGCCTGAAGAATCATAGATAAAAGCCCGTATTTGGGCATGACCATTTTTCCGGTTCTGCTTCTTCCGCCTTCAATAAAAAACTCCAGAGGAAGTCCCTCATGAAGAAGCGTGGCAAGATATTTAGAAAAAACTTCCCCGTAAAGATCGTTGCCCCGGAAACTGCGTCGGAGGAAGAAGGCTCCGGAACGACGGAAAATGTAACCCATGGGAAAAAAAGCCATGTTGTTACCTGCTGCGATAAACGGCATCTGAATATTGTTTTTGTAAAAGATGTACGAAAGAAGCAGGTAATCAATATGGCTGCGGTGGCAGGAAATGATGACAAAAGGCATTTTTTTTGATAAATGACGAACTTTGGCCAGACCATCATAATCGACTGACACGCCGTCATAAACTGTATTCCATAACCAGTGAAGAAATTTTGACCAAATTTCAATAAACGTTTCACGATAGTCTGCAGCTATTTCATAAAGGTACCGTCGTGCGTCCTTGATGACACTTGCTTTGTCTTTCTTGGTTTTTCTCGCATAATCTTCTATGAATCGATTCAGATTGGGATCATGCATGACCATGCCGATCAGTTCATCACGCGATTTCAATGCCGGTCCCACAATCGCTGTTTTTTCTTCCTCAATCCTGTCAATCAATTCGCCGCGCAGGTTTTGAATCATGTCGTCTTTTGGGGCATGCCCATTGGTGGTCAGATATTCGTTCAACTGGACTGGACTGGCCGGAACGACAAAGGCCTGTCTTGAATATCGGATAAACGAAATTAGGCGGCGGAGAGACCCGATATGCTCCATTTGTCCGAAAAGAATATTGTAAAGGCTCTCATCTTCCTTTTCCCGGCGTCGCCCGTAAGAAACCAGAACCGGAACAATGAAAATAGGAAAAGACACTTTCGCCTGCAGATTAAGCAGTCCGATCAGCGCATCCTCGGCAAAATGATTTTCAATGAATTCTGATTCGCCCAGATGGATCAGGACACTTTTCCGGCTGGCAACTTTCTTTATTAAATAATCCAGCTTGCTCTGGCGGGTGATCTGGTTTTTGCGGAAACGTCGTGCAATGGAAGAGAAAAATAATTTCAGCATCTTCGGCAGGGGCTGCCAGAAAGACATATTAATGCCATGACAATAAACCGGCTTGGGCAGTTCTCTGCGTGCCGTCAGCTCGGCGACAATCAGGCTGTTGAGAATGCTTCTTTGTTTGATGGCGTAAACAAGAACACCCTCACCGGCCAGTTTTTTTAAGGCATGAACATCCTCATCGGCTATGGAAACACGTGACAAATAGGTTTTGGCCGGACGAAAGCGCCAGAAATCCTGTCGGTCATAAACACAGCCGGCATAATACTCATCTTCTTGACGGGTGGAATCTGTTGGCATATTTTTTCTCATCATCCATCCGGCTGCACCGTTGGGACGTTTTCAAATCGTTTTTCGGAAACTATACTTCTTTTTTATGAAACTCGTCGGGAAAGCGATCACTCATGTAATCCTGAATATAGGCGCGAACATCAACCGCGTTGTTGTAAGTCATGGCTTGTTCCAGCAGTTTTTTCGATTCCGAAAGGCTGGAACGCTGGATAATTCGTTTGATACGTGGAATTGCCAGATGATTCATACTCAGTTCGTCCAGCTGCATACCGAGAAGAATCAGGCAGCACAGAGGATCTCCGGCCATCTCTCCACACATGGCTACACGCACGTTTGCCGCATGAGCCTGATCCACAATTCCCTTGATCAATCGCAAAACAGCCGGATGTAAAGGCTCGTAAAGATAGGTTACCCGTTCATTGGCCCGATCAATGGCCAAGGAATATTGAATCAGGTCGTTCGTACCGATACTGAAAAAATTAACTTCCTTGGCCAGCTGATCGGCAATGACCGCTGCTGCTGGAACTTCGATCATTGCGCCGATTTCCATCCGGTCTGCAATGGATAATCCCCTTTCCAGAACTTCCCGTCGCGTTTCTTCCAGAAGGCGTTTGGCTTCACGGATTTCTTCTATGCAGGTTATCATAGGAAATAATATTTTCACCCTGCCCAGAGCGCTGATACGCCAGATTGCCCGTAACTGTGTTTTAAACAGTTCAACTTCTTTAAGACAGAAGCGTATCGCCCGCAGCCCCATCTGCGGATTCAGTTCTTTGGACTGTTTCTGGTAGTTGGGAAATTTATCTCCGCCCAGATCAAAAGTGCGGATGGTCGAAGACGATAGATTTTTTTCCGTAACGACCTGCCGGTAATTGGCAAAATGGTCATCCTCCGTAGGCAAATCTTCACGGTAAATATATAAGAATTCTGTCCGGTAAAGGCCGATACATTCAGCTCCATGCGTAATCGCAGAAGGAATTTCTTCAATAAATTCAATATTTGAACCGATTTGGACATGGTAATGGTCAACGGTAACCGCCGGTAATTTTGCATATTTGAGATATTCATCCCGGGCAGCGTCATAATGTCGTTTCTTGTCTTCGTATCTTTTCAACATGTCGTGATAGGGATTGACCACGACAAGTCCGGATGTACCGTCCACAATGATTTCATCGCCAGTCAGGACAAAACGGGTGACATTATCCAAACCGACCACTGCGGGCAATTCCATAGACCGGGCTACAATGGCCGTATGGGAAGTGCGGCCGCCGGTATCCGTGGCAAAACCGATGATTTTGTCCATTTTCATTTGAGCCGTGTCCGCCGGCGAGAGATCGTGAGACACCACCACTACGCCTTCATAGCCTGTGTCCCAGACCGTTTCATGTTTTTCACCGGACAGGTTGCGTAAAATCCGCTTGACAACATACTGGACATCACTGATACGCCCGCTGATATACGCATCATCCAGGCCTTCGAAAATCTGTTTATAGTGATCCAGCGTCATACGCAAAGCCCATTCCGTGTTGATTTTCATTTGACGGATATAATTGATGGTGCGGTTGATAAATTTCTTATCTGATAGAAGCAGAATATGGACATCAAGAATGTAGATGGGCTCTGTAACTTTTGTTTTCTTGAGGTTGTCCTGGATTTCTGAAAGTTGCCGTGATGATTCTTTGAGTGCATTTTTAAAACGATCAATTTCATGGAGAATTGATGCATTATCACTGAGTTTATAGAAGGATACTTGAGAATCCAGCGGATCAAAGCGGTAGGCTTTTCCAATTACCACACCTGGTGAAACGCCGATGCCTTTCAGAACGAATGTTTTCTTTCCCTGGTCAGTGGTCATGTTATCTTTATTCTTCTCCAAATTTATTTTCAATCAATGATTCGATTGCTGCCATGGACTGGGCTGAATCTTCACCTTCGGTTGTTACTGTTATCATACCGCCCAATGGACAGGCAAGTGTCAAAATTCCAAGAATGCTTTTTCCGTTGACGGTCTGACCATTTCTTTCAATAAATATGTCTGAATGAAACTTTTGCGCAACACGAACAAACGCTGCCGCTGCGCGGGCATGCATGCCCAGCTTGTTTTTCAGTTTGAATGTTTTCATTTCCACCATGTGAACAAGTCCCTTGAAGAAAATATGAGCAGGATAATTGCTGTTCCATAAGCAATGAAAATTTGCGAGACTCCCTTGGTGACGAGAAACCAGCATAACAATACGGTTGCCGTCAGGGCGGGGGCCATCACCATCAGAGAAACACCGGCGTTGATCTCATGTGATTCGTGCAAAACCCAGATGGCAAAGCAAGAAAGAGCCAGTAGAGCCAGCCATCTTACTTTGAAAGCAATGCTGGGTAAATTGATCTTTCGAATAAATTCAATTCCCTGCTTTCCTTGCCGGTAGCATTCCATAAAGCCTCTGCATCTTACCCAGAGATGCGTGGGAGAAAAAATGGCCAAAAACGCCAAAGGGGCGGTGATTCCTCCCCACCAAGCCAATGCAGCCGCGATTATACCCGCACATGGCCGAAGCGAACCCCAAAAGAAGGTATCGCCGATAGCTGCATAGGGGCCCATCAGACTCTGCTTGACTACTGCAATAGATGATGTCGGGCTGCCTTCCGCAATTTCCTCTTCCATGCGAACCAGAGAGCCAATCATCAATGCGGACAGGTAAGGATGAGTATTGAACATTTGCAAATGTCGAACTAGGATATCCTGCTTCTCTTTTCGGGATGGTTGTTGTTCCCGAAGCATGGGAATCATTGCGTAGGCAAAACCAAGATTTTGCATGCGCCGAAAGTTCAAGGCGGTTTGAATAAAGCAAGATCTCCATAAAATTTTTTTCAAAGATCCTTTGGTCATTTCTTACACAAACTCCGGACAAACACATCCTCATGAACTTGGATAGTTGCGAAGAGCTAACACAAATGATCCTCCAAGTCAATTTAATCAGATATTCCGTATGATATTAAAACTTGCCTCAAAATCCCGGATGCGATATAAGTCCCCATCAACCATGTTGGACGTCCGATGAAAAAGAAACCCGGCAGTCAGGCTCAACTAAAACAGAAGGTATTGGAACAGGATCTATGCACCGGATGCGGAGCATGTATCGGATTGTGTCCTTATCAGGTTACTCATCAGGATCGGACGGTACAGCTTTTTGATTGTGACCTTGAGGAAGGGAAATGTTTTGCTTTCTGTCCCCGGACGCCTGCTGACTACCAAAAGATTCGCAATATTCTTTATGATTCTGAAGATATAACGCCTGAGATCGGGGTGGTAAAGGGGTATTTTCTTACAAGAGCTGCCGATAAGCGACTTCGCGCAAGAGCTCAGCATGGGGGGACGGTGACGGCCCTTTTGGAACTGGCCATGTCGGAAGGGCTGATTTCTTCTTCCATTATTTCTTCCTGGAATGAGGACCAGCATATCGAAGGAAAGGTCGTCGAAAACAAAGATTGCTTGCGTGATTTCGCGAAAAGCAGATTTATGGCTTCTCCAACGATTGCCGCCTTCAACCGGTTCAAAGGGGCATACATGCATAAAACAGGCATTGTGGCAACGCCCTGCCAGGCGTTGTCGCTGGCCAAAATGAAGACGTCAGAATTTGCAGGCATTCCGAATACGGTATTTCCTGTGTTGGTAATCGGACTTTTTTGCGGTTGGACGTTAGCCAGGGACAGATTTGAAAATTTGCTTGAAAAATACGGCTTCGGCATCAAGGAGATTCAAGGCATGGATGTTCCTGCCGGAAAAAAAAATT
Organism: Smithellaceae bacterium; assembly: GCA_035416785.1. Classification (GTDB taxonomy): domain Bacteria; phylum Desulfobacterota; class Syntrophia; order Syntrophales; family Smithellaceae; genus UBA8904. Next base: position 6,918 of record DAOLNX010000049.1, read on the forward strand.
TGGAACTGGCAAGTGAGAGGGGGCAGGTAGACATTCCTATGGTGGAGGTGGAAACCTGTGTACGTGCTGCTTGCCGGTATTGCATTGACAGTACGGCAGAATTTGCTGATTTATCCGTGGGAGCGGCCCGTTTCGGCAAAGACAGCGAAGAAATGCGTTGTTGGAATCAGGTTGTTGTACGATCGGAACTTGGTAAGGTGTTGATGGACATGGCTTTCAACAAAGGTGTCCTGGAATTTCGGGATGTTCCGGCCCAAGCCTTGCGGAATCTGAAAAACGCGGCTGCGGAAAAAAAGAAAAATGCGCTGAAAAAAATCATAGAGAAAAGCGGTTCAGCAAAGAATTTGCTCTATTTGAAAAGCGATGATCCGGTGATTAAATACTATTTACAGAGCCAAAGGAAAAGAAAAGGTATTTCATGACCAAACTATTGTCGCCAGCCAACGAAAATGTTTTGTTTTTGGGTAATGAAGCCATAGCCAGGGGAGCGCTGGAAGCAGGATTGGCGGTTGCCTCCGGGTATCCGGGAACGCCATCTTCTGAAGTTATTGAGGCGCTGGCGTCGGTGGCCCGGAAAAGAAATCTTTACGTCGAGTGGTCGGTGAATGAAAAGGTGGCCCTTGAAGTTGCTGCCGCTGCGTCTTTTGCAGAACTACGCTCCATGGCGGTAATGAAGCAAAACGGTGTCAATGTGGCCTCTGATTTTCTTTTGCATTTAACAGCCTCTGGAACGCGAGGTGGATTGGTGTTGGTGTCGTGCGAGGATCCAGGGGCCCTTTCCAGCGTCAATGAAGGAGAATCCCGCTATTTTGCAAGAATGCTGGAAATGCCGCTTCTGGAGCCTGCCGATTTTCAGGAAGCAAAGGACCTCACGAAATGGGCGTTTGAACTTTCCGAACAGATTGGTAATGTGGTGATGCTTCGTTCAGTGACGCGGATGTCGCATGCCAGTGGCAATGTAATTTGTGGTAAACTGCCGGTAAGATCCAGGCGGGCGAAATTTGAATATGGGGGAGCGGTGATGGATTCACAAACCGGGCCAATGATCAGCACGCCGGTTGTAGCCAAGCATTTGCTTCATCAGCAAAGGTTGAAGGTTATTGAAGAACTCTTTGAGAGAAGTTCTTTCAATCGATATATTGGACCGGCAAAGCCCGATTTGTTGATTCTGACCAGTAGTGCCTGCTTTCTTTATGCAAAGGAAGCGCTGGAAATGCTTCATCTGCAAAAACGTGTGGGAATTTTAAAGTTGGGAACAACTTGGCCCTTACCTCCAAAACTTTTGAAGACCCATCTTCAAAAAACACAGCAGATTCTGATTGTCGAGGAAGTCATGCCGTTTCTGGAAGAACAGGTCAAGGTTCTGGCTTCAGGAATGTCTCCGCACGTGGGCAGGAAGACGTTTTTCGGCAAATACGACGGCGCTCTGCCTTCCGCCGGAGAACTCAATCCGGATATCGTAGCTGGGGCCATCGGTGCGATTTTGAAAGTGAAACGAAAGATTCTTTCCAAATCTTACCTTTCAGAGATCAAAAAAGCCACTGAAATGATTCCGGTGCGTGAACAGACATTTTGCGCCGGCTGCCCGCACCGTGCGTCGTTTTGGAATATCCATACCGCCATCGCACTTGACGGTCGGGAAGGATTTGTTTGCGGAGATATCGGCTGTTATTCGATGGCGGCACTTTCGCCTGCGACAGGGTATCACACCATGCCCACACTGCATTCCATGGGTTCCGGTACCGGACTGGCCTGTGGATTTGCCAAGCTCTCGCAATTTGATTTTCATAAGCCGGTTTTGACGGTATGCGGAGATTCCACTTTTTATCATGCGGTTATACCAGCATTAATCAATGCACAGCATAACCGTGCGGATATTACTTTTATTGTTTTGGACAACGCCGGCACAGCCATGACCGGGTTTCAGCCGCATCCGGGATTGAAGGTCAGTGCACTTCGAGAGGCCGTCCCTCCCGTGGATATCGTTTCGATTTGTCAGGCGATTGGAGTGCAAGTAGCCGTGAGCGATCCGTTTGATTTATCTGCAACCAGTAAAATTCTGACATCCTTTTTGGCCGAAAGAGGTTCGGTCAAAGCGCTCATTCTGCGTCAGGCATGCGCTCTGAGTCCCGAAAAGAAAGGGAAGAAACCCTATACCATGCAAGTGAATGAAGAGCTATGCTTGGGGGATGCCTGCGGATGTAACCGTCTTTGTACAAGAATATTCCGATGTCCGGCTCTCACATGGAATCAGAGCCGGAAAAAGGCGATGGTGGATGAAGTGATTTGTGCAGGTTGCGGTGTTTGTGCATCGATTTGTCCGCAGCAAGCGATTGTGAAATATAATGGAACCTGAAAAAATGAAAACAGAGGTTAAGATCATTACTAAAAACCTGATTCTTACCGGTGTAGGTGGCCAAGGGAATGTTTTGGCTTCCCGGACTTTGGCGGGTATGCTTGTGGAGGCAGGCTATGTTGTCACGATTGGGGAGACATTTGGAATGTCGCAGCGTGGTGGATCAGTGATGAGCCATCTGCGCATTTCGCCTAATGAGGTAAAAAGTCCTCAAATCCCATACGGACAGGCGGACGTGATCGTTGGGCTGGAACCGCTGGAAGCGCTACGCGTTTTGACGATTTACGGTAATCCACAAATTTGTGTTCTGTCTAACTCCCGTCCTGTTTATCCGATTGGTGTGATTACGGGTGAACTGCCCTATCCACCCCCTGAAATGATCGAAGCAGCCTTTGGCCGGTTATGTGAAAGGTACTGGATGATCGATGCTACCGCTGCCGCTTTGCGTTTCGGCAATCCGGTATTCAGCAACATTATTATGATCGGTGCTCTGGCCCAAACTGGCCTTCTTCCTTTCGATCGGCGCATGTTTGAAAGAGAAATCCGCAAAACGCTTCCTCGCGACAAATGCGTCGTCAATTTAATGGCTTTTGACGCGGGTGTCTCCATGATCAAATAGGGGGATTGACGATTTGCCGTTGAACTTTATAATAAGCACATTAAATTCTATCCGAGGTGAATTTCTATGACCAATATTTATTCCGCGATACAAGTGAGCAAGCATGTTTACTGGGTAGGCGCCATTGACTGGTCGATCCGTGATTTTCACGGTTATACCACACCGCATGGCAGCACATATAATGCCTATCTGGTGATGGCAGACAAAATTACTCTCATTGATGCCGTAAAAGCACCCTTTATGGAGGAGATGCTGACGCGGATTGCCTCCGTGGTCGATCCCTCTAAAATTGATTATATCATTTCCAATCATTCTGAACAGGATCATTCCGGTTGTTTGTTGGAGATCATTTCCCGCGTACAGCCGGAAAAAGTTTATGCTTCCTCTGCTGGTGTTAAAACGCTAAAGGAAATTTTTCATGCCGATGCCGAGATTTTGCCCGTCAAAGATGGACAGTCACTCAGCCTTGGCAACATGGATTTAAAGTTTATGGAGACGAGGATGATTCACTGGCCGGACTCCATGTTTACCTGGCTGGAAGAAGATGGTCTCTTGTTTTCGCAGGATGCTTTCGGCATGCATCTGGCTACTTTTGAGCGTTTCGCCGATGAGTTGCCGGCCGATATGTTGAAATATGAGGCGGCCACGTATTATGCCAATATTGTTTTGCCGTATTCGCAGGTTGTGCTGAAAGCTCTGGAAAAAGTGGCGGCGACAGGCTGGAAAATCAGGATTTTTGCACCGGATCATGGTCCCATCTGGAGGAATGATTTGAAATGGATTATGAATCTCTACAAAGAATGGGCGATGCAGTTTCCGACCAACAAGGCTGTGGTCGTTTATGCGACCATGTGGCATTCCACAGAAAAAATGGCAAAAGCCATTGCCGAATCCCTGGCGCGGGAAGGTGTGCGGGTGAAACTTTTATCCATGAATGACGTACACCGCAGTGAAGTGGTTTATGAAATTCTGGAAGCGGGTGCGCTGATAGTCGGTTCCTCCACACTCAATAATAATATTTTGCCTCAGATGGCGGATGTAATGACCTATCTGAAAGGACTCAAGCCTGCCAATCTCATCGGCGCGGCATTTGGTTCATTTGGCTGGAGTGGCGAATCGGTCAAGGATCTGGAGACGATTCTCAGGGAGATGAAAGTGGAAATCGTTGCTGATCCTGTTTCCGTAAAGCATGTTCCCGGAAATACTGTTTTGGAAAAATGCGCTGAATTGGGAAAGATTGTTGCTGATCAGTTGAAAAAAAGAATTGTTTCATAAAAAAACCATATCATTGGGGAGGTATTGAAATGAAAAAGTATGTTTGTGGAGTCTGCGGTTATGAATATGATTCGGACAAGGGAGATGAAGAGGCTTCTATTCCAGCCGGGACCATGTTTGAAAAATTACCCGAGGACTGGGTCTGTCCGGTGTGTGGTGCGGACAAAAGCGAATTTTCGCCGGAATAAATCATGGAAGGAGTGAGGTATGGATGACAGGATTCGTGAAGCGTTGCGTCAAGCCTATGTTGGAGAAGCCAAAGCCGTACTTCGGCTGAAAGTGTATGCGGATAAGGCGGATGCAGAAGGTTATAAACAAATGGCACGCCTGTTTCGAGTGATTGCTTTTTCCGAGGAAATTCACGGCAAACGGGCTTTAAGAGTACTCAAAGAAGTGAAAACGACGGAAGAAAATTTGGCTGCCAGCTTCGAATCGGAACAGGCTGTCGCGGAAGTTGCTTATGACAGTTTTGTAAAACTCGCCGAACAGACTGGGGACAAGGCGGCGCTTTTGCATTTCAGTCAGAGTCGTGATGTCGAAGAAACACATGCCAAGCTTTACAAGGAGGCCATGAATCATTTCATGGAAGAACGCGAAACGGTTTATCATGTCTGCAAGGTATGCGGTTATGTAGCCGACGGCATACTGCCCGATGAATGTCCGGTTTGTGCGGCAAAAAAGGAGCAATTTACAACTTTTGACTCGTAAGGACATGATTACATTATGTTAAAATGCCGTGCGGCAATTATGGTCCTGGCTTTGTTTCTGCTGGTGCTGCCACAAGAAACTTTTTGTGCGGAAAAGCCGTTATGGGAATTGGGTATCGGCGGCGGGGTTTTGATGATGCCGGACTACCGGGGTTCGGACAAAAACCGGGTCTATGCTTTACCGCTTCCTTATGCGGTGTATCGAGGCGGAATATTTCGTCTGGAAGACAAACGTCTGACAGCGAGACTTTTCAGGAGTGATCGGGTCACACTAGATTTGAGCGGCTATGGTGCCGTTCCCGTCAAAAGTGACGATAATGAAGCCCGCAAAGGCATGCAAGATCTGGATCCCACATTTGAACTGGGACCGGCGCTACGCGTCAAACTTGTGGATTCCGCAGCCCATCAGTATCGGTTAAGCCTTGCATTGCCAGCACGAGCGGTTTTTTCTACAGATTTCCGTTCGGTTCGTCATGAGGGATGGGTGTTTTCTCCAAGATTGAATGTCCAAATGGGAGATGTGATTTCCGGCACGGGCTTGACTTTTGGTGCGTCTGTCGGTCCTATGTTTGCCGATCGGGGAGTTCATGACTATTTTTATGAAGTTGGTCCGGCTTTTTCCACGATTACCAGGCCGGTTTATGCGCCGGGTGCGGGTTATAGCGGTTCGACTTTGACTCTGGGGTTGGGAAAAAATTTCCGACGCTTATTGTTTCACTCGTTTGTAAGTGCCGATTTTCTGCAGGGAGCTGTGTTTGAAAATAGTCCGCTGGTGAAGACCAAAACCTCTTGGATGGGTGGACTGAGCGTGACCTGGATCTTCTGGACGTCTCAAAAAACAGTGGGGGATGAATCCATATATTAAAATCAGGTTATTATCGCCTAAGAAAAGGAACCTACATGCTATTTCTTTTAACACGGTGGTTGGTCATTGCGGTGGCTATCCTCCTTTCCTCTGCCATTCTTCCGGGAATTCGGGTGGATTCTTTAACGACCGCCATTCTTGCAGCGGCGGTTCTCGGTATCCTTAATGCTTTTTTGCGCCCTGTGCTTCTGATTCTGACACTACCGCTGACCATAGTTTCATTGGGTATTTTTGCTTTTGTTCTCAATGCATTAATGCTTCTCTTGGTGGATTATTTTGTTTCCGGCCTGGAAATTGATGGTTTTGGCTGGGCGTTTCTCGGTGCGCTGATTATAAGTATGGTCAGTTGGATTGCCAATCGCTTCATCAATCCATCCGAAGCCGATGGTAAACCTTCCCAACCCCGAAGACGGAAGGATTGTATAGATATGGAGCGGGGAGATGACGGAAAATGGCGCTAGACGGTACACCCAACCTTACGCCAGCAATGAAACAGTACGCCGAAATCAAGAAAAAATATTCTGACTGTATTTTGTTTTATCGGATGGGTGACTTTTATGAAATGTTTTTCCAAGATGCCCTGACGGCGGCACCCATTCTGGAAATAACTCTTACCTCAAGAAACAAAACTAAAGAAGATGCCGTGCCGCTATGCGGTTTTCCTTATCACGCGGCTTCCGCCTATATTACCAAACTGGTTCAGAGAGGATTCAAAGTGGCCATCTGTGAACAGGTGGAAGATCCAAAAAACGCTAAAGGCGTTGTGAGACGGGAAGTTGTTCGCGTAATCACGCCAGGCCTGTTACTGGATGAAGAAAATCTGAAGGCGGGAGAAAATCACTATTTAGCCTGTATTGCCTTTGACAGCGACAGATTGGGGCTGGCTTTTGTGGATATTTCCACCGGTGAGTTTCAAATCAGCGAGTTTTCCAGTCGGGAAGCGCTTCTTTCCGCCGTAAGTGGTTTAGATTTTAAAGAGTTGCTTTTCAGTCGGAAATTTCCGGATGTTGTCCTGAAGAAAACCATTGAAGCGCAAATGCCTGATGGCTGCATGAATTACCTTGAAGATTCGGATTTTCATTCCGGGAAGGCGGATGAGATTCTAGCTCGGGAGTTGGCGGCTGAGGTGTTGGAGCAATCGAAAATCAAGGAATGTCCAGCGGCCAAAATCGCTGCGGCGGCCATTTTGTGCTACGTGAATGCCACCCAAATGGTACGGCCGGGGCATATTTCCAGCATTAAAAAATATTCACCTGAAAGCTATCTGATTCTAAATGAAACCGCTAGAAGGAACCTTGAAATATTTCTGACGTTTCAGGACAATAGCCGTGCCGGTTCTCTATTTTCTCTGATGAATGATACGATGACGCCAATGGGCGCCAGGCGTTTGCGATGGTGGATGGGGTATCCATTATTAGATCCGGACAAGATACGTGCCCGGCTGGCGGCAGTTGCAGAAATCAAAGATGATTTCAATGTACGCGCTGATTTGCGCAAGACTCTTTCGGGGGTTTATGATCTGGAAAGACTTGCCGGAAGGATCGCTCTCCAGGCGGTGACACCGCGTGACCTTGTCGCTTTGCAAGCCTCTTTGACGGTTTTACCCCGCCTGCAGTCTCTCTTAACACATTTTACAGCACCCGCTCTGGCAACATTACGCAACGAAATCAGAAATCTGTCTGAACTTGAGGATTTACTGTTACGAGCGCTGGTTCCTGATGCTCCGGCGAAACTGCAAGAAGGCGGTTTCATTGCTCCGGGGTATGATGATGAATTGGATCGTTTGCGCTCTATCAGCCGAGATGGTAAAAAATGGATTGCCCAGCTGGAGGCCAAGGAAAGACAGGCCACTGGCATCAACTCACTTCGAGTAGGTTTCAATAACATTTTCGGTTATTATATTGAAGTGACCAAGGCCAATGCCGCACTGGTGCCGGACTCCTATGTGCGAAAACAAACCTTGGTGAACGCGGAGCGATACATCAATCAGGAGCTGAAGGAATTTGAACAGACCGTACTTCATGCCGAAGAAAAAATCCGAGAACGCGAGAACAATCTTTTTCAGAATCTGCGCGAAAAACTCATGCCCTATATTGCCGGCATTCAACACAACGCATTTTGTCTGGCGGAGCTCGACGCCCTTTGTTCGCTTGCCCAGATCGCCGAAAAAAATGCCTATATTTGTCCCGAGATTGCTGAGGATGATCTTATGGAAATCCGAGATGGGCGGCATCCCGTTGTGGAAATGGCCTTGAAAAAAGAGGGTTTCGTGCCGAATGACACGTTACTAGACCTTCAGTCAAACCGCATGCTGGTGATTACCGGACCCAACATGGCCGGGAAATCAACATATATTCGTCAGGTTGCCTTGATTGTGCTGCTCGCGCAGATGGGCAGTTTTGTGCCCGCTTCTTATGCCAGGATCGGTGTGGTTGATAAAATCTTTACGCGTATCGGTGCGTCTGATAGTCTTGGCAAAGGTCAGAGTACTTTTATGGTTGAAATGATGGAGACGGCGCAGATTTTAAAAGATGCGACCTCCCGGAGTCTGGTCATTCTCGATGAAGTGGGTAGGGGAACCTCGACATTTGACGGATTGAGCATTGCATGGGCGGTAGCTGAATATCTTCATGACTTTGGAGGGCAGGGGATGCGCACTCTTTTTGCGACGCATTATCATCAGTTGACGGATCTGGCCATGTCCAAAGAAGGCGTGAAAAATTATAATATTGCCGTCAGAGAATGGGGAGAAAAAATCATTTTCCTGCGCAAGATTATGGCGGGAGGTACGAACCGGAGCTATGGTATTGAAGTGGCCCGGATTGCCGGTGTCCCTGAAGAAATCATTGTCCGTGCCAGAGAAATTCTCCACAACCTGGAAAAAGGGGAGTTTGATGCCATCGGTATGCCCCGGATCGCCCGAGGAAGAACTGTTGCCGGGCAGGCCCAGCTTCAGCTGAATTTATTTGCAGAAACGGAAGATGTGATCCTGGAAGAGCTTCGTCAAATCGATATTTCCTCCATGACGCCACTGGATGCGCTCAATAAATTGAGCGAACTAAAAAGTAAATTATAATCAAACATCTTGGGGAAAAGAAATGGCTGCGCGAAAAGTTCATTATATACTTCTGATTCTGACCGCAGCGGCAGCCTTCTTTGCCATTGGACTTTTTCATGCTCCGCAATACTTGGTTTATTCAACAAATTATGCCAAAGCGGACGCCGTGGTGGTGTTTCTCGGACCGGTTTTTCATGATCGGGAGCGGTATGCACTGGATTTAATGAGACAAAGAAAAGCCGACTGTCTCATCGTTCCTGCGCAAAATCGTTTTTCCTGTTTCTCCGACGGGGTGTTGAAAACGTATCCTGGAAAACCAAGCCGATTTCTTCTTGATAAGAACAGCCCTGCCTCTTTGCCTGGATACTACGAAGATACTCATCTGGAACTGATTGCAGCCAGAAAAATCATGGCTGTCCATGGTCTGCAATCCGCCATCTTTGTCAGTTCACCATATCACATGCGCCGCATTCAGATGATGGTGGACCGGGAATTCAAAAAAGGTCCCGGTTATTACTTTCTGCCAACTCCTTACGAGGCGGCTCCTTTGCTTATCTGGGATTTAAAGACCTCCGACTGGAAAAAAGTCCGGAGGGAATATCTCAAAATCCTGTGGTTTCAGATGTATTCGATATGGGCGCCGCAGCATTCTTAATGATTCGGGTTCAGATACGGTAACGCTAACTGAACTTTTTTCAGAGCCTGCTTTTCTATCTGACGGGCGCGCTCACGGGTGATATTGTATTTGTCGCCGATTTCCTGCAGGGTCAACGGTTTATCCGCCATGACCCGATGCTTGATGATGTAACTTTCCCGTTCGTTGAGTGTGGCGAGTGCTCCAGCGATATCGCGTTTGACAAGACTTCGTTCCTCGTTTTTGATAAGCGATGTTTCCTGGTCGTCGCCTTCATGTTTTAAAAAATCCAGATGAGAGGCTTCACCGTCGTCGTTGATGAATTCATTCAGCGAAAGATCACGCGTGCCCATTCGCAAATCCATTTCGGCCACCTCTGATCCTTTAACCCCCAATGAATCCGCAATTTCGCTGAATTCCGGATTCCTGATGGACATGGTTTCCAGTTGCTTTTTGGCCTGGCTTAATTTGAAAAAGAGCTTTCTTTGCGCCTGAGTGGTTCCGATTTTTACAATGCTCCAAGATTTGATGAGATAATTTTGAATATAGGCGCGAATCCACCAGACGGCGTAGGAGATCAGCCGGTAGCCTTTGTAGGGATCAAACTTCTTGACGGCATGAATAAGCCCGATATTGCCCTCCTGAATTAAATCGGCGAGCTTGAATCCATAGTTGCGGTATTCATGGGCAATTTTGACGACAAAGCGCAGATTGGAGACAATCAGTTTTTCCGCTGCTTCCATGTCGTTGAATTTCTTCAGACGGACTGCGAGTGAAAATTCTTCCTCAGCGGACAAAAGCGGAAAACGGTTGATTTCCGATATGTACAGGTCAAGAGTGCCGGTGACTACTGGCAGCTTCAAAATGGAATCCTCCGCAAAAATAATTCTCGCAGGTTTTATCGAAGAGTGGATGGATGGTCAAGCAAATATTTCCGCTTCTTGACAGGTCCAATCGCAATGTTTATTGTAATCGCAAATTTATCGAAGGAACAAAGATGAAATCCATAAACAAGACGATGATCGAAACAGCCGTTAAATTGGCCCGTGAGGTGAAAGCCGGAAATTTGCTGGTTTGCGTGGATGACTTGAGTGAACTTGACGATTTACCGGAGGACGTCAAAACATCAGCAAAATTCATTGTCGTCATGCCTGAAGATTCCCATATGCCGGAAAGGCTTGATAAGTATGCGATTAAACTAGATGTACCCGATGTCAACTTGACCCGAATGGGTAAAATCAAAATTGCGATCGCCAAAGGCATTGTATCGGGTTTGTTTAAAAAAGGAGATAAAATCATTTGCCTGTCCGGTGTGCCGAAATTCGGCTATGCCGACAGCATTTTTTTTATTGATGTCGGGCGCGAATTTGAAATTTTAACTTCTGACTTTATTAGCGATGTTGTAGAAGCTGTGCAGCCGGAGGTTTTTAATGCGGCTCTGAATATTGCCTGTGAATTAGGCGCTCAAGGACGCGAAAACCGCAAAGTGGGAACAATTTTTGTTTTGGGAGACGATGAAAAAGTTTTACAGCTTTCCCGACAGATGATTATGAATCCATTTGCCGGTTATGCTGAAGAAGATCGCAATATCTTAAATCCTTCACTGGAAGAAACGATCAAGGAGTTTTCGGCCATTGACGGAGCCTTTGTGATCAAGTCCAATGGCGTGGTGGTAGCGGCGGGACGTCATCTAAGCGCTGCACTGGAAAGCAAGGATTTTCCGTCGGGCCTGGGTAGCCGTCACATTGCTGCAGCGGGAATCACTAATGTGACGAAAGCGGTGGCCATGGCCATTTCCGAGTCTTCAGGAAATGTCAGTGTATTCAAAAACGGCAAGTTGTTTGTCACGATTGAAAAACCTGTGGAATAGATTGGAGCGAAAAAATGAGATTTGATAAATTTACACTAAAAGTCCAAGAGGCGCTTCAGGATGCTCAAGCTCTTGCGGAAAGATTTGGGCATCAATCCATTGAGCCTGAGCATCTGCTGATGTGTTTTCTGGAGCAGCAAGACGGTATTGCCAGCGCCATTTTGATGAAACTGGGTGCATCACCGCAGAAAATTCAGCAGGACGTTGATCAGTATCTTAAAAAGCAGCCGAGCGTTCAGGGGGCGGGGGCCGGCCAAGTTTATTTGGGTGGAAGATTGAACAAGCTGTTCGACAAGGCGATGACCGAGGCGGCGCAGCTTAAAGATGAATACGTCAGCGCAGAGCATGTGTTAATTGTCATATCCGAAGAAAAGGATGGTCAAGCCGGGAAAATTCTGCGCCAGGCCGGAGTGACCAAAGACAATATCTTTAAAGTGTTGGTAGAAATTCGTGGTAATCAGCGCGTAACGGATCCGCATCCTGAAGGAAAATATCAGGCACTCGAACGCTATGCCAGAAATTTTAACGAACTGGCACGCAAGGGACAGTTTGATCCGGTGATCGGTCGAGACGAAGAGATCCGACGCATTATGCAGGTGCTTTCACGGCGAACCAAAAACAACCCCGTGCTGATCGGAGAGCCAGGAGTCGGCAAAACCGCCATTGTGGAAGGCCTGGCGCAGCGAATCGTGAATGGTGATGTACCTGAAAATCTGAAGAACAAACGGGTGATTGGTTTGGATGTCGGTGCTTTGATTGCCGGTGCAAAATATCGCGGCGAATTTGAAGAACGTCTGAAAGCGGTGCTGAAGGAAGTCATCAGTGCCGAGGGAGAGATCATTCTCTTTATTGACGAAATACACACTGTGGTTGGTGCGGGTGCGTCTGAAGGGTCGATGGATGCTTCCAACATGCTGAAACCCGCATTGGCGCGGGGAGAGTTGCGGTGCGTGGGTGCAACAACACTCAATGAATACCGCAAGTACATCGAGAAAGATGCCGCACTGGAGAGGCGCTTTCAGCCGGTTCTGGTTAAGGAGCCGACTGTGGAGGATACCATTGCCATTCTGCGCGGCCTTAAAGAGCGTTATGAAGTCCATCACGGCGTGCGGATCAAGGATTCGGCCATTGTCGCTGCCGCCACTCTTTCGCACCGCTATATCTCTGACCGATTTTTGCCTGACAAGGCGGTGGATCTGGTTGATGAAGCCGCGTCGCGTCTGAGGATTGAACTGGATTCCATGCCGTCCGAAATCGATGCGATTGACCGGAAAATCATCCAACTGGAAATTGAAAAACAGTCGCTCAAGAAGGATACGGACAAGGCGGCGACTGAGCGGCGCGATAAGATTGAACAAGAACTGGCGGAACTGAAGTCTCAGATGGATCAAATGAAAATGCACTGGTCTTCGGAAAAGGACATTATCAAAAAGATTCAGCAGATCAAAAGCCGAGCGGAAGCGCTGAAAACGGAAGAGCTCAACGCCCAGCGGCAGGGAGATCTGGCCAAAGCCGCTGAAATCCGTTACGGCAAGCTGGTGGAGTTGGATCGGCAGCTTCAGGAAGATCAAAAAAAGCTGGAGGAAGTCCAGAAAAACAACCAGATGCTGAAAGAAGAAGTGGATGCCGAAGACGTGGCGGAGGTTGTGGCCAACTGGACGGGCATTCCGTTGGCCCGAATGATGGAAAGCGACGTGCAGAAGCTGATTCATATGGATGAACGTCTCAAAATGCGCGTCATCGGCCAGGATGACGGCATTCAGGCCGTGTCGGCCGCGCTCAGAAGGGCCAGATCGGGCCTTCAGGACCCGAACCGCCCCATCGGGTCGTTCATTTTTCTGGGGCCGACCGGCGTGGGGAAAACCGAGCTGGCGCGGGCTCTGGCGGAATTCATGTTCGACAATGAACAGGCCATGATCCGCATCGACATGTCCGAATATATGGAAAAGCATGCGGTGGCCCGTTTGATCGGCGCACCGCCCGGCTATGTCGGTTATGATGAAGGAGGTTATCTGACTGAATCCGTTCGGCGCAAGCCCTACAGTGTCCTTCTCTTTGATGAAATTGAGAAGGCGCACCCGGATGTATTTAATATTCTCCTCCAGATTCTGGACGACGGCAGGCTTACAGACGGACATGGCCGAACGGTTGATTTTAAAAATACGGTGGTGATTATGACGTCCAATGTCGGAAGTCAGTGGATTCAGGATCCTTTACTGGACGAGGAAGACAGAAAGAATCGTTCCATGGAGGCGCTGCGGGCGACGTTCAAACCGGAATTTTTAAACAGGATTGACGACATGATCATGTTCCATAGTCTAACGCTTGAAGACATCAACCGGATTGTCGAAATCCAGTTGGAAATGATCGGAAATCGTCTCAAAGAGAGAAAACTTTCCATTGAATTGACAGACACTGCGAAAAAATATATAGCGGAAAAAGGCTACAGTCCTGTATATGGTGCAAGGCCGCTTAAAAGATCCCTGCAGAAGCTTGTTTTGGATCCACTGTCGCTTGATCTTTTGGCCGGAAAGTTTACCGAAGGCGATCGGATTGTTGTTGGATTATCCAGAGGAGAAATCACGTTCAGCAGAAACGGCGACAAGCTCAAGACATAAAGGTATATGCGTTTTGCTGAAATGAAGAGTGTCAAGCACATCAGGAGAGAAATTCATGGAGGATGAGAAAAAGGGCGAAGGATTTGTCATCAAGGATCGGCGATTTTCAGAAACGCTGGAGGCGAAGGAAGAACCTTTAGCTGCCCAAAAATCAGACGAAAAGGAAAAAGCAGATCATCTGGCCAGTGAATTGCGAGAGTATCCGCCTGTTCATTTTTCGAATTTTATCATTTCACTTTCCACAACTGCCTTATTTCACTTCGGCGATTTTCCTGAATATGAAGGAGGCAAGGCCGAAAAAAATTTGCCGGCAGCCAAGCAAACGATTGATATTCTGGATATGCTGCATGAAAAAACCAAAGGAAATCTTGATCAGAGTGAATCCAGTTTGCTTCAAGGTATTCTTTATGAACTGAAAATGCGCTATGTCAAGGAAAAGGGCTGACATGCGAAGGCTTGCACCCGCTAAAATCAATCTGTTACTGCGGGTTCTGAAAAAGCGTTCTGACGGGTATCATGATCTGGTCTCCGTTATGCAACAAATCAGCCTTTACGATGAATTAATCTTTTTTATCCGTCCGGAAGGAATTAAGCTGTCCTGCCCGGATTCAGACCTTCCTACTGATGAAAATAACCTGATTTACCGCGCCGCCCTTTCCCTTTTTCACTTCGCAGGCTATTCGGGGGGCGTCGAAATTGTCCTGAAAAAACATATTCCAACGGCTGCAGGATTGGGCGGGGGCAGTTCGGATGCGGCGACGACTTTGATGGCGTTGAATGATTTATGTTCATTGAATTTCAGCCGGTCGGAACTGATGAAAATCGGCGCAAAACTCGGGGCGGATGTTCCTTTTTTTATGTTCGGTCGGCGTGCGTTTGCCTCGGGAATTGGAGACCAGCTTCAGGCAATGTCTGACTTGCCTAAAATCAATTTGGTTTTAATCAATCCGCCCTTTCCCCTCTCTACAAAAACGGTTTATGAAAACCTCAATTTCACATTGACAAAGAAAAAAAATAATTATAGCATTCCGCGATTTTACGCACTGGGCGATGTTGTTCGGGAATTACATAATGATTTAGAAGCGGTATCGATAGTCATGCATCCCGAGTTAAATGACTTCAAGTCAATGTTGCAACAAGAAGGTGCCTTGGGGGCACTCATGTCAGGCAGTGGACCCACACTGTTTGGTGTTTTTGAAAGTGAACAAGCGGCAAAAAAAGCGACGACCGCCATCATAAATAGAGTTTCTTCGAATTGTCGCGTTTTCTTTGCCAAATCATTGTAGAAGCGGATTAGATTTTCGCGCCGGGTAATAGTATTTTTATTCATTTATAGAGACATTGGGGCGTCGTCAAGCGGTAAGACACAGGATTTTGGTTCCTGCACTCGGAGGTTCGAATCCTCCCGCCCCAGCCAGAATACGTTGCGGGGAAATACATGTTAGAAAAGATAAGGGTTTTTTCTGGAAATGCCAACAGACCCCTGGCGCAAAAAATCTGTCAGAAATTAGGCGTAAATTTGGGGAAAGCCCATGTTACCACTTTCAGCGATGGAGAAACGCGAGTAGAAATTGATGAGAATGTCCGCGGCATGGATGTTTTTATCATTCAGTCCACCTGTACACCGGTGAATGTGACCCTAATGGAGCTGCTCATCATGATAGATGCCATGAAAAGGGCATCGGCTGACCGCATTACCGCAGTAGTTCCTTATTATGGATATGCAAGGCAGGATCGAAAAGTTGCTCCCCGCGCACCCATTTCCGCAAAACTGGTGGCTGATTTAATCACCACCGCAGGTGCTCAACGCCTATTATCGATGGATCTGCACGCCGGTCAGATTCAGGGTTTTTTCAACATTCCGGTGGACAATCTTTTTGCCACGCCGGTTCTCTTTGATTACATGAAAAGAACTTATTTGGACGATACGGTTGTGGTTTCTCCGGACACTGGAGGTGTGGAAAGGGCCAGAGCTTTCGGAAAGCGCCTGGGGGCTTCCCTGGCGATCATCGACAAAAGGAGAGAGGGGCCTAATGAGGCTCAGGTAATGAATATTATTGGTAATATTACTGATAAACGGGTCATTATTCTGGATGACATGGTGGACACGGCGGGAACGGTGGTTCAAGCTGCCAAAGCGCTGATGGACGCTGGTGCTCTGGAAGTGTCCGTCTGTTGCACACATCCGGTATTGTCTGGTCCGGCGATTGATCGTATTGAAAATTCGCATATCAAAGAATTTATCGTTACGGATACCATTCCGTTAAGCGAAAAGGCGGCTCAGTGCAAAAGAATAAAAGTATTGTCGGTGTCCGGCCTCTTGTCTGAAGCCGTGCGCCGTATTTACTATAACGATTCAGTAAGCTCATTATTTATTTAGGAGGAGAGGGGTAAATGGAGATAACCGATTTAGCGGCCCAGGTCCGTAAAGAAACCAAGAAAGGCCCGGCTCGCCGGTTGAGGCAGAGGGGATTTGTGCCGGCTATTTTTTACGGCGGGGCTACGGAAAATATATCGCTGGCCGTGAAGAGCAGCGATCTTCTGAAGCTGCACAAGGAAAAGAAAGATCATGCTTTCATAAAACTTCTTATCGAAGACGGTGATCAGAAGTTGGAAAAGCTTTCTTTGATGAAGGAGTTACAGACGCAGCCTTTAACCGGAAATTTCTATCATGTGGATTTTTATGAAGTGGACATGAAAAAGAAGCTGATTTTTGACGTTGACCTGCATTTCATCGGGAAGTCGATCGGCGTGGAAAATGGTGGAGAACTCCAGCATATCAAGCGTGATGTCAAAGTGTTGTGTTTGCCGACGGATCTGCCGGATCACATTGATGTGGATATTACGCCCATTGAAATCGGTCATTCGATTAAAGTTAAGGAAATTGTGCTGCCTGAAGGTCTTTCCCATCTTGATCCGCCGGATGCCGCTGTTGTGTCGGTTGCAGCGGTAAAAGTGGCAAAAACAGCAAGTACGGGAGGATCTGCTGAAGCTGCGTCAGCAGCAGTCCCGGCAAAAGAAGAAAAGAAGGCTAAGTAACGTTTAACGGAAATTGGACGGATACATATTGCTTCCTTTCGGCTTGGTCAAAATGCTGTTCGGGGTACGAAAAGAGAGGGAGCACATGGATTATCTGATCATCGGTCTTGGTAATCCGGGAAAGCGCTACGAACATACCCGGCATAATGTCGGTTTTATGGTTCTGGAAAAGTTGGCGTCCCGGGTGGAAATAGATTTGAAACAGAAAAGTTTCAATGCAGTATGGGGCAAGGGAAACATCCACGGGAAAAATGTCCTGCTGGCAAAGCCTCAAACATTCATGAATTTGAGTGGCACTGCTGTGCGGCAGTTGCAGTCGTTCTTTAAAACGGATATCAGCAATCTCATCGTTATTCACGA
>DAOLNX010000050.1:0-23619 GCA_035416785.1 Smithellaceae bacterium
AAACCCGATCCCATTTTTCCCAGTATCGTTTGCTGGTGAGCTCCTCAAGGTCAACGGGGCGGATATCTATTTGGGTTAGGATAGTCCAAGGGCTTTAATCTTCCGGTAAAGCGTGCTTTTATGCATGCCCAGTTGTTTTGCCGTTTTGAGGCGATTCCAGTTATTTTGCTTGAGTGCGGTTATCAGACAGGCTGAAACAGCATCACGCAAGGAAGCGGAATCATCTCTGGCTTCCGGTGCAGCAAACAGCACTTCCGGAAGATGCTTCTTTTCAATGAGGCCGCCTTTGCATAAAATAAATGCCCGTTCGATGATGTTGGCCAGTTCGCGGATATTGCCGGGGTAGGCATAATTCATCAGCATTGCCATTGCCTCGTCGTTCAATCCGGAGATGTTTTTTTTCTGCATGGCATTTTGACGCAAGATGAAATGTTCAGCCAGCAGAGGAACGTCTTCCATACGCTCGCGAAGCGGCGGCAGGCTAATCTTGAAAATATTGATCCGGTAAAACAGATCTTCACGGAAAAGACCCTGACGAACCAGATCATCAAGATTTTTATTGGTGGCGGCAATGAGGCGGACATTGTGAACGATGCTTTTTGTCGCTCCCAGCGGTTCATATGTTTTTTCCTGAACGACACGAAGAAGTTTTACCTGCATTGCGGGTGTGATGTCGCCGATCTCATCCAGAAAGAGTGTGCCGTTTTCGGCCAGATGAAACCGGCCTGGCTTGTCTTTTTTTGCATCGGTAAATGCACCTGCCATGTATCCGAAAAGCTCGGCTTCTAGAAGCGGATCCGGCAGTGCGCCGCAGTTGATGGCGACAAAAGGCTGACGTTTCCTTGAACTCAAGTTATGAATGGCGCGGGCAACCAGTTCCTTGCCTGTACCACTTTCACCTTCAATCAAAATCGTGCTCGCACTTTCGGCAATGTCGGAAAGAATGTCAAAAAGTCCAAGCATCCTGTGATTTCTGGAAATAATATCTGCAAAAGAAAAAGCCCCGCAAATGGTTTTACGCAAATCCTCTTCAACGCTCATATCTCGAAATGTTTCTACTGCTCCCAGAAGTTCTCCCTGAGCATCATTAAGAAGAGCCGTTGAAATACTGATCGGAATCCGTCGCCCCCGGGCGTCAATAACATGAACCTTTTTATTGACGATGGGTTCCCCGTTTTTCATAGTGGCGCGAAGACAGCAATTCTTATCGCAAGTCTCCGCTTTTAAAACATTTTTACAAAGCTGTCCGATGGCTTCGTGTTTCGAAACACCTGTAATTTTTTCCGCCGCACGGTTAAAAGAGGTAATCCGCCAGTTGAGATCTACGGTAAATACGCCGTCGGCAATGGAATCGAGGATGATGTTTTGTTCTTCACCCCGATCTGATGGTAAAGTGTTTTGTGCCGGTCTGGATTTCATGCACGTTCCTGCGCTTGAAATTAGTGTTCATGGCATCCGTGTTCAGAGGATGCACAAGCTGTTCCGGAATCTTGTAGATTTCCCGTCAGCCATTTTTCCGTCACGGTATGAACGTCACCAGAACAGCCGCGGATTACCTGTATTCCGTTCATGCCCAGCATATTGACGGCGCCCTGTCCCATATTTCCGGCCAACATGACTTTTACCCCCATCTGGCCCAAGGTTTGCGCGATATTGGATTTGCATCCGCATCCGGCAGGCGGAGTGATGATTTCCTTTTCCAGAATTTTGTTTTGTTCGTTGATGGTGAATACTGTAAAATATTCACAGTGGCCGAAATGTTCATCGATCTGGTTTTGATAGGATGGCAACGCAATTTTCATGATTTTCTCCTTTGATTAAATATCTTCTTCCTGAAATTTTACTCGTGTTTGCAGGAAACACTGTCTTTACGATTTGCTTCTCCACCTTCAATTTTCAGCGCTTTCCCTGAAATGATTGCATCGGCGATTTTCCGGCGTGCGCTTTCGATGATTCTGCCGAACGTTTGGCGGGAAATGTTCATCTGTATCGCCGCTTCTTCCTGGTAAAGCTGTTCGTAGTCCGCCAGTCGGATTGCCTCAAATTCGTCCAAGTTTAGAACAACTTCTTCGAGTTCGATAGTTGGAATTCCCCTTGGTTTAAAGTAGTTTTTATCCGGAAATCCGCAAATGTTACGCTGGCATTTGGGTCGGGGCATTTGTCCCTCCTTGGGAAATCAATATAGGCATATGCTCATAATATGTCAAGATTGAAGTTGATTCTTGTCAAGGCAGTTTTCGAGGCAAGGATATTGAGCATCGGCGAAGGGGATTATCCGCAGACAGAAAAGGATGCCTATTCCGGAATGGAATAAAATGAATAATAAAATAACTTTAATGAATTTGCTTTTTTCTGGGGTTCTTTGCCATAATGGGCTCACTTGTTCTCCGGGGGTTGTTCCTGACAGATGCTGTTGCGATTTACCGGTGGGGGATGGGAACGCCATTCCTGGGATTTTGAGTTTTTTTGTGATTATTGTCTGATCATCGGGCCTACACAACAGGACAAATTAACGCTTGATAAATAAAATGGAGAATGACAATGAACGCAAAGGATTTTAACAGGGAAACACGGCCTGATGGAGACAATATTCTGATTATGGCCGTAAAATCACAGATCGAATAAGGAATGATGGATACTCTCTATCTGGATAATGCCGCCACGTCGTTTCCCAAACCGGAAGCGATGCTGACAGCGATGATGGTATATCAGCAGAATATTGGTGCGTCTCCGGGACGATCCGGTCATGGCCGCTCGATTGAAGCGGGACGGTCTGTGTATGAAACTCGGGAAGCTCTGGCTCGTCTTTTTTCCATTGAAGACCCCTTAAGAATTATTCTGACAAAAAATGCGACGGAGGGGCTCAATATCGCCCTTCAGGGCGGTTTGCAACCGGGCGATCATGTGATTACTTCGGGTATGGAGCATAATTCCGTGATGCGGCCGCTGCGTTTTCTGGAAACGCGCGGCGTAAAGGTAACCGTGGTTCCCTGTTCAAATGCCGGAACACTTGACCCGAACGACGTTCGGAAAGCTCTGCGCGCCAATACCAAAATGGTTGTGCTGAACCACGCATCCAATGTCACAGGCACGATTTTGCCGGTAGAGGAAGTGGGGCTGATGCTCCGGAATCGAGGAGGTGTTCTTTTTTGTGTCGATGCGGCCCAGACCGCAGGCGCTCTGCCCATGGATGTGCAGAAAATGCACGTCGATTTGCTGGCGTTTACCGGACATAAATCGCTATTTGGTCCCCAGGGAACGGGTGGACTCTATATTCGGGAAGGCCTGGATCAGAAGATCTCTCCGCTTCTGATGGGTGGGACGGGCAGCCGCTCCGAGTTTGAAAGACAACCGGAGTTTATGCCCGACCGGTATGAAAGCGGCACACCTAACACCATCGGCCTTTGCGGTTTGCGTGCGGGGGTCGAGTTTATTTTAGAGCAAACCGTCGAAACGATCCGTCAAAAAGAAGAAGAGCTGGTTTCTCTTTTTTTGAATCGACTTAAAGAAGAGGAGAATCGGGTGACGGTGTATGGTTCCCGACATGCCGCCCGGCAGACCGCTGTAGTTTCATTCAACATCAAAGGCGTGTCTCCATCTGAAGCCGCACTGTATTTTGAAGAACGATATGGAATTCTTTGTCGGCCCGGGCTTCAATGCGCTCCTGCCGCGCACCAGACCATCGGCACGTTTCCGCAAGGGACAATCCGTTTTAGTTTTGGTTATTTCAATACGCCGCAAGATGTAGAGACTGCTGGTAAAGCCATTCGCAGTCTCCTAATCGATTGTGAATGAAAGGACAGGTTCCTTTACATGAGCATGCAGGAATCATTTGCCGTTATTCTTTTTGAATCCATAAGCCATGCGCTTCGAGCAGAGAAAATAGTCAAAGCGGCCGGCATTTCCTGCAAACTCATTCCCGTACCACGCCAATTAAGTTCTGATTGTGGGGTTTGCCTGCGTTTTACAAAGGATGTGCATGAGCGGATTGAAACCGTTTTGAAAGGGAAAATTGAGGTTTACGATATCCATAATCTCTAAAGATCCTTGAAATAGTAAAACAAGATTAGAAGCTTCCCGGGTGTAAAGTATTAGTGTCAATGAAAAGGGATGCAGCCTTTTTTAAAGTCTGCAGGTTTGAAGCTCCGGCGGTTCCAGAATAGAAATCTTTTTGCGCCGCAAATATTCCGGAAAGCCGTACAATTTTTCCCCTGCATATTCCATGACAACCGCGTTCGCCGGACAATTGTTTAGACAGCCAAAACAAGCCAGACATTTCTCCCGATAAACCAGTTGCTTATCGGGCCGGATGGCGGCCACCGGACATTTTTTAACACAGGTTAGACAGCGGATACACTTTTCCGCATCCACCGTGTGTTTGTTGAGGACTTTCTTATTCAGCCAGACCAGAGGCAGTATTCGGGCCATTTCACGAAGTTTCAGCTCGGAAGAATAGGCGATCAGTTGATTTTGCTGAACGTTTTCCAATACTTTTCCGGCAAAATGTCGCACTTTTGCGTAGGTGGTCAGATCGGGAAGATGTTCGCCCGAGCGTTGATTGGCGCTGTCCCAGGCAGGCGTGGGATAAGCGGGAATGCTGCGGAAGGCTTCCATGCCGACGGGGACTCCGCCCTTCTCCACAAGCAAAGAGAGGGCGTGACAAAGAGAATTACGCTGATTGCCTTCCGGTCCGCCAAACGAAACAAAGGTTGCTACTGCAATGCCGGTGATTTTGGGTGCGGTGGAAAGCCAATCCGAGACATTGGAAGGAATATCGTAATAAAAAACAGGTGATCCGAGGAGAATCAAATCGTAATCAGGAAGATGTTTTTGCTCAAAACGGCGCATGTCGACCAGTTCTACATCCAGTCCTTTGTTTTTGAAAACACAGGCGATCACGTGTCCGTAGCGTTTGGTAAAACCGGTCTGGCTGTAGCATAAAACCAGCGCACGCCGAGGTTCGCGGGTTTTAAGTTCCGTGTGTAGGGTCTGGCCGTTTGCTGACAGAGGCAAAGGCAGGCTGCATGCTGCATAAATCATGACGCTTTTTTTGATAAAGTCTCTTCGGGAATGCATGTCGATTTGATCATCCTTTTGCTGTGTCCATGTTTGTTCTTTGCATCAAATGCTTCCGGCTGGTCTGCCGGTGAGTCATCAGAAAGCGCCGAGTTGACAGGGTTTCACTTTGGTCTGCATTTTTTCGCAGGCGGCGGAGACATCCAAGCGCTTTATGTCCAATTGATTTGCAATCTTCCACGCATCAAGACAGGACAGGCAATGATTGACCAGTGCCTGACGAATAGCGTTTTCCAATTCCGGCGTCACAACTTCTGCAGCGGGTACGCGCTTTTGATTGTCGTCAAAACCGAAAAGCCCCAACTGGCAACTGGCAATGCGAATGTTGAGCATGTCAATCGCCACGCCGATTTCGCCAAGTGGCGCTCCGGTGGTCCGGGCTATCTTTTCCGCTGCTTTGCAGGAAATAAGATTATTTTTGGTTTGCCGAAGAATCGCCTGTTTAAGATCTTCTCTGACGGTTGTCCCCTCGGGATGCTTCTTACAATAGTTTCCTTTGTCCGAATGCGCCATGATTCTTCCTTTCTCAATATTTCATGTAATGAAACGGCTCTATGGCCGATAGTTCTTCCGTGTCCAATGTTTTAAAACCATTTTTTTCCAAAAGCTTCTCTGTTTTTTCAATCTGGTCCACATCAACGACAAAAACAGCTTTTTCCGCACAATCCAGGACAAAGCCGCAGGCGTTGTTGACATTAATGTTTTCCTTGTACAGAAGCTGCGTCAATTTGTTCAAACCGCCCGGCTGATCCGGTATTAAAACCGCCAGAACATTCTTCAGATGCACGGTCATGCCGGCTTTGGCCAGCGCTTTGGCTGCCAGTTTCGGATCATCCACAATCAGGTTGATCACGCCGGACGAGCCGGAAGTGGATATGGTCGTTGCCCGGATGCTGATGTCGGACTTTGCCAGTACGCTTGTCACATGGGCAAGTTGCCCCGGTTTATCTTCCGCAAACACACAAAGCTGGTAGGCAATCATTTTGGTCTTCTCCATTCATATAATAAAAAATGCGTGACGTTTTTGTATCATTCACTTCAGGATTTACAAATGCAGATCCTGATTTATCCGCTAATTTCCATTTCCACCAGACTTTCGCCGCCGCAATATTTTTCTCGCAGACGCTGCTTCTCAATTTTTCCGGTGGGATTGCGTGGCACCGAGTCAAAAAGAATACGCCGTGGACGTTTGTATCGCGGAAGCGCGTTGCAGAATTGCAGAATGTCAGCTTCGGATATGGCAAAGCCAGGTTTCAAATCGATGATGGCGACAACGATTTCACCCAGACGATGGTCCGGCATGCCGATGACGGCTGCATCTTTGATGGCATTATGTGAGCGCAGAAAATCCTCGATCTGCACCGGATAGATATTTTCACCACCTGTGATGATGACGTCTTTTTTTCGATCCACGAGATAGATAAAACCGTCTTCATCCATTTTTGCCATATCGCCTGTCCATAGCCAGCCGTCTTTGAGAATTTCAGCGGTTGCCTCTGGATTGTTGTAATAGCACTTCATTACGCCCGAGCCTTTCACACACAACTCGCCCACTTCTCCCGGATGGACCGGATGGCCGTCTGCATCAACGATTTGTACCTTCCACTTGTAGCCGGCTTGACCGATGGCCCCGACTTTGTGGATGTTTTCAATGCCGAGGTGGACGCAGCCGGGACCGATGGACTCGGAAAGGCCGTAATTGGTGTCGTAATCATGTTTTGGAAATAGATTTTTCCAACGCCTGATCAGACTGGGTGGAACCGGCTGGGCGCCAATGTGCATCAATCTCCACTGGTCAAGCTTGTAAGTTTCGAGTCCTGCATTTCCGTGTTCAATGGCATCCAGAATGTCCTGTGCCCAGGGAACCAAAAGCCAGACAATGGTAATCTGTTCGTCGGAAATCGCTTTGAGAATCCATTGGGGTTTGATGCCGCGAAGAAGAACCGCTTTGCTTCCGGCAAGAAAACTGCCAAACCAGTGCATTTTGGCGCCGGTATGGTAAAGTGGCGGAATACATAGGAAATTATCTGTGCGGGTCTGTCCGTGATGGTTCATTTCCACTTCGCAAGACAGCATGAGCGCATGGTGGGCATGAAGAATCGCTTTGGGAAAACCGGTGGTGCCGGATGAAAAATAAATCGCGGCATCGTCATCATCGGAAATCTGAACATTGGGTGCGATGGAGGAACAAGGCGCGGTGAGTGCATAATAGCTTTCCGCAAATCGTGGGCAATCCTGACCGAGAAAAAGGCGAATTTTTACTTTTGGAATCTGTTCGCGGATGGCCTCGATCCGACCGACAAATTCCGGTCCAAAAATTAAAACATCACATTCAGCTAGCTCCAGGCAATATCGGATTTCATCCTCGGTGTAGCGATAGTTGAGCGGAACCGCCAGGGCGCCTGTTTTCAGAATGCCGAAATAAATAGGCAGCCATTCCAGACAATTCATTAACAGGATTCCTACCTTATGTCCCCTTTCCAATCCGCGCCCCAGTAAAAAATTTGCCAGGCGGTTGGCTTTGTCGTCAAATTCCCGCCAGGTCATTTCCCGACGGTATCGTTTTTCGGGATCGGTTTCAACCAGTTCGTAATCTTTCCAGTTTGCCGTTTTATTGCTGATTTCAGGATTGATTTCAATCAGGCTGATTTCCTTTCCGTACAAGGCGGCGTTGCGGACAAGAATTTCAGTGATAGGCATGGTGTTCATCCTTTGGGTTTCGTCAATTTCCTGGTGGAGCATAGGAAACGCGGTTTCGGATGTCAAGAAAATCTTGGATGTTGAATGATTCCTTCTTGGCGTTTCGCTTTGTCGAAAATAAATGAATCCTGAGATTTTAATACGTTATCATGATCAATCGATCCGCCTGCTTTCACCCGGTAAAACGGCGAGTGCCACTGCATGATTTGTGATGGTAAAAAGATGCGTGGGTCATCGAGGTCAAGAAAGATTAAATAAGTAATAAAATCAAAATTATAAGTGGTCGACAGTCGTACGGTCCGAAAAAACGGAGTTTTTTCGCTTTGATTATTCGGTTGACAGGCGGGAATGTCCTTAGGTAATGTGCACTCCGAAGCCTCAACAAGACGGCGAATGGCGTCTTGAGCGGCGGATGCGACAGGATGATGAAAAACTCTTGCGAATACGATGGTTAGGAATGACTGATGTGCGGGAGGAGGATGGTAAAAACGCTTTTTTTGAAGAGCATGATCCGGTTTGTTTTCTTGAGCATGGCTTTTGCTGTGTTGACGGCGTGTGCAACCAAGATCAACACAGCAGATCTTCGTAGCATCAAGCAAAACATTGATTCCGATACAAAGCAGATTCTTCTGGTGGCGGATGATCGCTTCCTCTCTTTTGCTCCCGGCAAAGTTTACGCACTGGAAAAATCATTTTTCAGCTGGCGTCAGGCCATGGAGCCCTTCGACGCCGTCATCGGTCGCAATGGATTTGCGCCGCAAAACGAGAAAAGAGAGGGTGACGGGAGAACGCCATCCGGCGTTTACAGGCTGGGTACGGCATTTGGATATTCTGAATCCATCAACAGCAAAATGCCCTATCGTCAGGCGTTGCCCGATGATTTTTGGGTTGATGATCCCAACGCGCCCGACTACAATCGCTGGGTCAAGCAAAGTGAGACGCGGGCAGCTTCCTTTGAAACAATGAGACGTTCTGATTCCCTCTATAAATATGGCATTGTGATTGAGTATAATACCGATCCGGTCATCCAAGGCCGCGGGAGTGCCATTTTTATGCATGTCTGGAGAGGTCCGGGCAGTTCCACTGCCGGCTGTGTAGCTGTTTCCGAACCGGATATTTTGAGAATTCTATCCTGGCTTGATCCTGTGGCTCATCCTGTCATGGTGATCAATCCAAAACCCTTTCAGGAGAAGGATCCATGAAGATAAAAATACTGGTTATCGTAATTCTGCTTCTGGCCTTTGCAGCGTTTCCCTCTATGTCCTATTCGAATGACGAAATGCCCGATACTTTTATTGATATCGAAAAGGTCATTCCTGATGCCCTTCTGGATATTCGTTACTTCACGGATCATAATTTTTTGGGCGTCAAGGTTGACGGTTACCTGGCGCCGAAATGCCTTCTGACCCGACAGGCCGCCCAAGCACTGGCCAATGTTCAAAAAGACTTGGCGCCGTTTGCCATGACCATCAAGATTTACGACTGTTACCGTCCCCAGCGTGCTGTTGATCATTTTGTGCGCTGGGCGAAAGACATTGCTGATGTGAAAACGCAAAAAGAGTTTTATCCCACCCTGGACAAGCGTAATCTTTTCCGTGACGGCTATATTGCCAAACGCTCCGGCCACAGTCGGGGCAGCACGGTTGATCTGACGATTGTGTCGTTGCCGGCGTCTCTGCAGCCTTCGTTTGATGCAGAAAAGCCGCTCAAGGCTTGTTACCTGCCGGCAGGTGTTCGTTTTGCGGATAATTCTCTGGATATGGGCACGGGATTTGACTGCTTCCACGAACTATCCCATCCGGAAAATATGAATCTTGGTCCGCAGCACCGAGCAAACCGTCTGCTTCTAAAAACTTTGATGGCGAAATACGGATTCAGAAATCTGCCCGAAGAGTGGTGGCATTTCACGCTCAATTCCGAGCCTTATCCCGATACCTATTTTAATTTCCCCGTGAAGTAATCAGGGCGAAGAAAAGGGGTGCTTTGCCCAATCCGGATCGTTTCTATAATATGAGTAACAATAAAAGGATATTAGGAGTATCTTGGTGAGAAAAGGGACCCTGCCGCCGTTTTTCAAATCTTACGGATTTTCAATTCTTTTGATTGCTGCAATCCTGTGCGGTGCCGGTTTGGGGTTCATTTTCCGTGAAAAGGCGGCCGTGTTCAAACCGCTGGGCGATGTCTTTTTAAATTTGCTTTTTACGGTTATTATTCCACTGGTGTTTTTTTCCATTTCTTCCACGGTTGCTTCTATGAGTAACTTGAAGCGGCTGGGGCATATTTTGTCTGTGATGATCTGTGTTTTTGTGTTGACAGGCATTGTCGCATCGGTGGTCATGATTACGGTTGTCATCTTCTATCCTCCCGCTTCCGGCGTGTCTATTTCCATGCCTGCTTCTGCTGAGCTGGAGCATCTGAAGGCTTCTGATCAGCTTGTTCGGGCGTTTACCGTGGGTGATTTTCCCAACATATTATCCAAAAATAACATGCTGGCGCTGATCGTCTTTTCCATTCTGGTCGGATTCGCCACTTCTGCCGCAGGGGAAAAGGGGAAGACTTTTTCCGGGTTTCTCACTTCAGCCAACGAGGTGATGATGAAACTGATTGTCTTCATCATGTATTACGCGCCGATTGGTCTTTGCGCATATTTTGCCTACCTGACAGGCGTTTTCGGTCCGCAACTCCTGGGGGCTTATGCACGCGCGATGGTGGTTTACTATCCGACGGCCATTGTATATTTCTTTCTGGCATTTACACTGTATGCCTATTTTGCGGGTCGTCTGAATGGTGTCAAAAAATTCTGGAGCAATATTATTCTTCCTTCCATTACGGCGCTGGCTACCGGCAGTTCCATGGCGACGATTCCCTCCAACCTGCAGGCAGCGGAGAGGATCGGCATTCCAAAAGACATCAGCGAGGTCGTTATTCCGATTGGCGCAACGATCCATATGGAGGGGTCATGCCTGGCGGCTGTTTTGAAGATTGCTTTTCTTTTCGGTATATTTCAAATGCCCTTTTCCGGTATTGAAACGCTTTTGACGGCTCTAGGCATTGCCCTGTTAACCGGCGTGGTTGTCAGCGGTATTCCGGGCGGCGGAACCATCGGCGAACTTCTGATTTTGTCATTGTATGGTTTCCCTCCCGAAGCATTTCCGCTGATTACGATGATTGGAACGCTGGTGGATGCACCGGCGACCATGTTGAACGCCATCGGCGACAACGTATCCAGCATGATGATTGCGCGCGTGTTGGGCGGAAATGAATGGATGAAATCCTGAAATTACCCCAAGAAGAACCGATTGTTGGTGAATCGTTTCAGCATCAGGAAGATGTGCAATTTCCGAAATCCTCGATAGGCCTGTTCATGAAAAAGAAGCCAATGTAAGAATGATCCCTGTCAAGGTTGAAAAACAATTTGAACGCGGTCGAGATAATCTCGCAGTTCATGAATCCTTTCTTGAATGTCCCGGTTTATGGCCCGTTTTGCCGCCGCTTCCAGGTCGCGTCCGATTTCGGTAATTCTGTCAAAACCATAACCACCGCCTGAACCTTTCATTTTGTGCCCAATGGCGCGGATCGTTTCAAAATCGTTGCGTTCAAGGGCGGAAAGTATTAAAGCAATGTCCTGACGGCGATTTTCAAGATAACCGGGAATAAGATCCTCCAACTCCTCATCAATAATTACAGTCTCTGTGTCTGTCGATACAACCTTTTCCTGATCCGTCATTGTACTTATCCTCCTTCGGCCGTTAAGAAGAAAAGTATCAGAATCCCTTCTGTTTCACAACAAAATTAAGAATGCTGCGGGTAAATCTCATGATGGAAAGGTAAAGAAATCGATCATGTAGTCTCATATGTGGCGTCATAGCCAGTTAATGAAAAAAACCGGCTTAATGGCCACCATAAGAATTCGCTTGGTTAAAAGACTCTCATATGCTCAGCTAGATGGCCAGTTTCCGGCAAGCCATGACAATATCCGGAACATCCCATTTTTTCTGCTCCATCAGTTTGATAAATGCGCGCCGGTAGAGAAGTGTCACGGTAATCTCTATCCGGCCGCTCCTTGGCGGTTCAAAGGTGTATGTGCTGGTGTCGCTGGTCAGAGCCGCCAGACGATTGTCGCTGACAATTTCGGTATGATCCCAGTAGGCGGCTGTCGGATATTCATTGTTCCACTTGTTTGCGAGAATTTTGGCATAGGCCTTGCCCGGATGCCCGGCGTAGTGACCGTTTCTTGCTTTGTCGCTGCCGCACCAATCGGGCAATTGATGACCGGAGAGTTGACGGAGAGCGGCGCCGCGTGAATCCTTTGCTGCCACAAGGAGGATCAGGTGGCGAAGGGGTGAATCGGTCGGGATGTGATGACCTGTCCGGTCGTTGGTTAATGTTACCTCAATCCTTGCCTTTCCGTCAGATATTTTGGCCAAGACCTTCATCGACAGAGAATTGCGCAATAACCTGGTATCCACGGTCATGTTGTGGTTGTGGATGCGGGCGGGGGTGCGTTCAATGCCGCCTTTGCCCGGCGCGATATTTGTCAATGCCCTGCCTTTATACATGGTAGGAGAAGGCATGTGGCAGGCCTGACAGGTCTTTGCCTTTCCCGATGTTAAATCGGCGTAGGGGCTTTTCAGCCACTCACCGTAAGAGTTGTAAATGACGGTGTTCCAGAAGACGCCAAAGTGGCAGCTGGCGCAGTATCGGCTTTCACCCAGCAGCGGCAGATTGGTGTCGCCTGCGTCGGCATTGACATCCTCAAAAGTGCCGAAGAAGAGCTGCGGTCGTTGGGAATCGCCCTTAAAAGGCCGCCTTACCGACATGGCTTGCACGCCGGGATTCATGGAATAGGGCATCCCGGTTGCTTTACCGACGTGAACGTCCTCAATTTTGTGGCAAAAATCGCAGTGGACGCCAAACCGGTCCGCCCCTTTCACGGCGCGGGGATCAACGGAATTTGCAATGGATGCTCCGGGAATATGGCAGAGGGTGCAGTTGCCCACCGTGCCCGGAAAGTCCAGGAGGTATCCCGGTCCGTAGTACGGCGCGGAAAGATCGGGTGGCAACGGCACCATGGTGTTGGCCCAGAGGTTGATGCTTCCTCCCTTCTTGTAGCGCGTCAGGGGGCTTTGGTTGCCCTTCATGTCCGTTCCATAATACAGGGTGAGAAAACGAGGATTGCGGGCGGCCAGCATGTGCGGGTCTTGCAGACTCATTTCGGTAATGGCCGGGTGGCACTCCACGCAGCTTTTCTTGGAGCCCACGGGCGGAATCCAATCGTACCGGTCATTGTCGAAAATCTGATAGGGAATCAGTTTCAGGCAAATACCGTCTTTGGGCGCATGGACATTTTTCAGAAGAGTACTGTAATAGCCCCGCTTCCAGGCACTGATACGAAACGCCTTTCCCGCGGGTGCGGCTGGGATGACAAAAAGCCCCGCTTGGTCTGTAACGACAAATTCCTCCATTCCCTGTATTCTCACTTTTGCCCCGGCGACGGGTCCATGCTGATCCATAACGGAGCCGGAAATGGACGCCGTCAGGGCACCAGCCAGGCTATTGTCTTTTAAAGCTATAAGACAAGCCAACATGAACAACAGCGCAAAGAAGGATACGGACAAGAACCGGTCCTGTTTTCTTCTCATCATTACCTATTTGACGGCCGCCCCGCCCTAATCGCAGGCCGGAAGTTTGAGTTCTTTGTTGTTGATGTAGTCGCATGCCTGCTGCGCTTTTTCTCCCGCGGGTGTCTGCCATTTCAGCTTCTCCCAGTCGAGGCACCAATCTTTGCTCCGATCCGCATATTTTTGAGGCGCGGGCCGTTTACCGATAGCGTTTTTTCGATCAAACCCCGAAGGCATCTTGATCTGAAAACCGTAGCATCCGCCTGACGGGCATTCCGGCGCCTTAACCGCCCATGCGCAAATATCGTTGCCGTCCGGGCCCTTATAAGGCGACGGATTCCGCGAATCCGCTGCATCGTTATACTTGCACTGTTTTTTCTCTCCATCCCATTTGCAGAAGCTCGGGGGACGGCAATTTTCTTCCCGGGAATCCTCAAAGTCCTGCTTGAACAGGGAGCCGGTCATATCCATGGTGACCGTCAGAATGCCGTTTTTATAATCCTTGGTCCAGGCGGCAGGCCAGTCTTCCGACGTTACGGCATCAATGCCTCCCCTGTATTTGCCGGGATCATATTTGGGGTTTACGCCGGGTATCTCCTGTTTCTTGGTGTTCACGCGAATCAGTTTGATATCAAGCCCCTTCGGATCGCTGTCATATTTGAAGCCGTCCCCCACGTATATCTGAAAAGTCACCCGCGACGTGTCTTTGGCATAGATCAGGAAGAAATCGTATTTCTTGCCTGCTTCAAACAGGTTGGAATCAGCAATGGAAGTGTCGATATAATAGACGCCGTTGTTATAGATCATGAGGCTCCGCTGCGAAATTCCCCCGCCCATCATGCGCGCCATTTGCGCCGGTCCCACTTTTTCCTCGGGACTGCCGCCCTTGAGCAGTTGACGATAGATGGGCACTCCCCGGCATGCCTGATTATCGCAGTGCTGCATCCAGACGCTGTTCCCCAGGTCAACGGGCTTGCTTTGTCCCGCCGCTTCATCGGGAAAGGCCACTGCGGTGATGTAATCGTAAGGCACTTGGAAGCAGGTCTTTTCAGACAGGCATTCATCGGGCTGCATGGGAACCGAAAAAAACTCGTCGTTGTTGACGGAAATGGTATTGGCCAGGCCGCTCAGCGTGCCGTCAATGTCGTTGAGTTCCGTCTGACGGTCAATATCCGTCCAGGACTCGCTGAAAAGATCGATGGGCTTATCCGGATTGTAGGTGCAGTATTGCTCTTTGAGCTTGGCTTCATTGACCGTGTAGGTGCCTGCGTCAAACAGGGGAATGATAATAAAATGGCGCAGATCGACGTCGTTGAAATACAGATTCTGGGAATAGAAAGCCGGCGGATAATAAAATCCGTTGGGCTGTTTCCAGCCGATTGCCGCATTGGGCAGGATGCACTTGCCTTCATTGATTTTATCCTTGGCTCTGGGAATGCCCACCCCCCGTTTTCCCGAGCCGAACATATAAGGGCTGTTGCATCTTCCTTCCTTATCCGGTTTGCCTCCGGCGTTGCAATCGATCAGGGTCTCTTTGATGTTGAGAAAGGCGTTGGTTTCCTGATAGACGGGTCCATCGTAGATGTTGTAAAGCCTTTGATAGACGGAGAAATTTTCCGTGGGATAACTGACCCCCTCGTCAATGAGGGCGCAAAAACCAGTCTTGTTTTCGCATTTCAGAGAACTGCCGCTCCCCACGACAGGGCCGGCGTTTGTGGCGTAGGGATTGCCCTCCTGGGTATGGCCGATGAAGGCGCTCTTGCGCGTGAGCGCCCAGTAGCCGTTGATGACCTGATCATACGTGCCGCCGGATACCATGGTTAGCCCGCCGTTGAGCACGTCGGTCAGGACGCTGTCGGTCACGAGAAACCAGTTGGTGCGCAGCCAGACGGCGCTGACGTTGGTGCTTGCCCAGTGATAAGAGGATGTGTAGTCTTCGATGACCGTGACGGCGCAGTTATAGGTGTTTCCCTTATCACAAACGGCGTTGCAGGCTTGCAGCTTCTTGCCGCAGTCCTGCGTGCATTTTGTATACTGGTTCTTTTCGGTTTCACATTTTTCCTCATGTCCGACGTTTTTTCCCAGACATTCGACATACGCATCGTTCAGGGGGGAACATTGATCGTTCTCACAGTCTCTCTGAACCTTTGAGCAGTCCGTTTTGGTCAGGTTGGCATTGATGGGCCCCCGGGAAATGGTTACAAAAGCCTTGTTGTTGAGCGCCCTTAATTTTGTATCTGAAATGGTTTCGAATACGGCGTCATTTTTCACGCCGTCACAGGCGCCCACACTGCCTATCGTGATCAAGGAATGCATGGCGGTGGAACAGAAATTTCCGCGGAACGACTTGACGGGCGCCGACGGCCCCCCGGGCTGCTGAATGCCGGCGTAACTGGCTGCATCGTACTGATTCCCGGAAAGATCACCCTTCGCCTGCGCAATCCAGTAGCAGGCTCCGCATGTGGCTGCGCCGGCGGCCATGTTGTAGGTAAAGTCATTGTAACCGTTTCCGATAAAGAAGATGGAAGGATGGACGGCATCGCCCGCATTTTGAAGCATGTCGTCCTTGCTGCCCAGATCAGACAGAATGCCCGGTACTGCGCGGGGATTCTGCCTGTTTTTGACGGATGCCCTGGCCAGGATTCCGATGTTGCCTCTCAGGGTATTGTTGATTTCGGTGCCATCGGCCAGCACAAAACCATGGCCGATTGATTTATAGCCAACGTTGCGCTCCAAATAAACATTCTGTGCGCCCCGAAGCTCGATCCAGTGCGTCATCGATTCGTTGATGGAGCAGTCGCGGACAAAGGTTTGCTCCGGCGCAACGCGCGTCAGGAAAAAGTTGACCGGCATGCGGGCTGCGCGCCCCCCCTGTCCCAGTTGATGGAACTCGACGCCCTGGACCTGGTACTGTTTGAATCCCTGGCGAACGACGGTATGGCCGCCGAAATAGTTTCCCTGCTCCTCTTTCATCCCCAAGCATTGATCGGCGCTGTAGTCTGCGCAATCTTCGGATACAATGCGGATGTTTCTTGAAAGCAGGGCAACGGCGGCCCTTGTTTCAACCTCCTTGATCTTGAATCCTTTTTCCGTCAGGCGCGGCGGGATGCCGTGCTTGTCCATGGAGTACGTCTGGCCGACATGCCGGAAAGCAACGCCTTCTTTTTCTTCCACGAAAATATCGGAATGCGTTTTGTCGGACGCGATAGTTCCGATGGTCAGTTCCTCCGAATGTCCGGGGAGATAATCCGTGGTGGTGACAACGACCTTGTCCGTTTCCTGCCAATCGACAACCCGGTCCAGGCGCAGTTTGATTTCAGGTTTGTCAATCGTCGCATTGAGCCTTGCCCAACTCTTGCCGGCGCCTGCTTTTTCCGGATCAAAATCGCCATAGGTTGCTCCTTTTGCTCCAAACATCCGGATCGTGCCTCCGTAAGAGAGAGCCAGCACCTTGCGTCCGAAATAGCTTCCCTCTTCGCCGCCCGCAACATACTGGAAATCTGTTTTCTTGTAAGCATAAAACGTGTCACTTTTGCCTCCCGGCAACAGATATTCATCGCTCCCCCCATCCTGCCATTTATCTTTGGGAACGCCGCAGACAAAGCTGGGCGCGCTGGAATCCGATGGTCTGGTTGTCTTGCAGGTAATGCCCTGCTCTTTTCCATCCCCGTATAGGTGAATGGTGATTTTGTTTTTGACCGGCTCATCTGGCGACCCGATAATCAGGTTTCCGCCGTTTTCCACCAGAATGGATTTGGCCCAGAAATCGATTTTCGCATCCTTGAAAATCAATTTTCCTTCCTTTCCCACTACCGGCATTCCGTCTTTGTCAAACTCACCGTAGATATTGACATAGCTGTAAACATAAGTACCTTCTCCGAGGCATTTGACTTCGCCGCTCCTGATTTCCAGAGGTTTGCCTCCGGTGTCGGGCGGCAGAACCTCCGTGCACTCGTCCGCATAACCGGCGTATACCGTTGAGGAGAAGAAAAAGCATGTCATAAGCAGAATCGCCATGAAAATGACGCATAAATTGAAATGCCGACGTGTTTTAAAAATCATCATGTGCTGCCTCCTGAATCCATCATGTTGGTCAGATTGACGATGGCGCTACTTCGTCACTGCTTTTACCGCTTCATCCGCTCCGCTGACTGCCTCGGAGGCCCGAGCCGCATTGTCCCGGAACTCGAAGGACTTGATTTCTCCCGATACGGGGTCGAACTCCAGACGGTGGGAGTTGTCCTGAAAAGCACCGTTGGTAATCTCTACGGCGGCCAGTCCGCCGCATTGCATCAGCTCCACCCGGCTTGTCGCAACCAGGGCGTCTCTGGTGATTTCCAGTTTGCAGGCGGCCGGTATCCGGTAATGAAGGCCTTCGGGCGTCGCCGCCCGGTCATGCCGTTTGCCCAGCGGATTGCAGTTGCCGACGGTATAGGACAGCTTGTTTTCTTCAATCCAGGTTTGAAACTGCTTCCGGAAGGCGTCATCGCCCCTGTCGGTAAACCATTTGGCAAAGGGGGCGGTATCCAGCATAATATCCCCGAAGCTCTCGCATTTTCCTGATTCGATGACCAGCGGCTTGCGGTATTGCAAAGTCAAATGCCGGTCCAGGTCGGCGAGGCGCTCTTTTGTTTTCTTAATGACGGTTTC
This sequence comes from Smithellaceae bacterium, assembly GCA_035416785.1. GTDB lineage: Bacteria > Desulfobacterota > Syntrophia > Syntrophales > Smithellaceae > UBA8904. Next base: position 18,048 of record DAOLNX010000050.1, read on the forward strand.
CATGGCCTGAATCTTGTCTGCCAGGCCGCCGTCCGTTTCCGGCAATTGTTCCTCCGCCTCGTATAATTTGCGCTTCATGGTTTTCAAGTGTCCCTGAAGGATACCATATTCGTCCATGATGTCCTTTGTCTCCTGATTGCACATGTTCCGCGCCGGTCCTTCCCCTTTGGGTGTATGCGGGTTTAATGGAAGGGAACGCAGCATCGGCTCCTGATTCATGGAGCGGCTGCCCGCCAGGAGCGTCAGCACGCCGCCCAGAGATGAAAGATTCATGGAAGAAACGCCTGCAATGACATCGGCCGCAAGAATTGCGCCGCCCTTGATGATGCCTGCCGTGTTATCTTTCGCATCGTAGCTGATGCTGGTCAGCAGGCCGTCTGCGATGGTTATGCTGGCCATTGGGATCGTTTTGGACAGACTACTGAAGCGCGATGAATCGATCAGATAGGCGCCCGCGTTTCTGTCGGGAATAATCCGCTGGATAACGGCTGTATCTTTAATGTCAACGGCGCCCCGGCAATCGGTAAGACGAAACGTGATCACATAGGACAGTTCCGTGGCGGGAAGGTGGTAGGCGATGCCCGTGGCGGGCAAGCTGGCGCCGGCCGGCCGGGAGATGATCTTGGTCGTGCAGCCCGCTATCAGACTGCAGACCAAAACAAGCGGCAGGAAGACTGAAATCCGCGTCAAATGCAGCAGTAATCCGGTTTTTTTTCTATAAGATTTGCATGAGACATTCATCGTACATTGACCCCTTGAATGAAAAACGTTTGTTTTACACGGGTCGGCAAGAGCTGCCATACGTGTTCTACTAGCACATTATTCCTATGATTTCATCTCATATTGTTGTATAGAATCAATCATTATCAGACGTTGGGAAGGAAAACAGCCTATGCGCACCTGCCTGAAGAATTTTACACTGCCACTTTTCACTTTACTGTGTCTTATGTTGCTCCGCGCCGAAGCCCTCGCTGAGCAGAGGCAGGCTCTGGTGATCGGCAATTCCGTTTACGGGTTCTCGCCGCTTAAAAACCCCGTGAACGATGCTTCCGACATGGCTGTTGCCCTTCAGAAACTCGGCTTTACGGTGACGCTCAAAAAGAACGTCAACCTTAAGGATATGGAAGAAAGCATTCAGGATTTCGGCAATCGTTTAAAAAAGGGCGGCGTGGGACTTTTTTATTTTGCCGGCCACGGACTTCAGGCCGGAGGCGTTAACTACCTTGTCCCCATCGGCGCAAGAATCGAAAAGGAGTCGGATATCAAATACGAAGCCATCGATGCGGGAAGAATTCTTGATGAAATGGCCGAAGCGAACAACGGGTTGAACATCGTGATCCTGGATGCCTGCAGGGACAATCCCTTTTCACGGAAGTTCCGCTCGGCTGCAAGAGGCCTTGCCATTTTAGGCAGCGCTCCCACGGGAACCTACATTTCCTATTCAACGGGCCCGGGGCAGGTGGCCCTGGACGGGGACGGGCGCAACAGTCCTTTTGCCGCCGCCCTTCTGGAATACATGAAGGAACCGGGACTGAGCATCGAACAAGTTTTTAAAAATGTGCGTCACAAACTGGGCCGGGAAACCAGCGGGAAACAAGTGCCTTGGGAATTGTCTTCTCTTGAGGGTGATTTTTCCTTTCTGCCCGGCGCTGCCGTTAAAACCGGCGCTGTCCGGGATGTTGATGACCAGGGACGCACCAGCGTCATTGCGGGATCAGCTCCCGATCGATCCGTTTCCGAAGCGCCTGTTTTCAAAGATGACATCACCGGTATGGAGTTCATTCTGGTCAACGGGAACTGCTTCCAAATGGGAGACGGTTTTGGCGACGGATTGCCTTCTGAAAAACCGGTCCACGAGGTCTGCCTGGACAGCTTTTATCTCGGCAAATATGAAGTGACGCAAGGTCAGTGGAAAAAGGTCATGGAGACAAACCCGGCCTACTTCAAGGAATGCGGAGACAAATGCCCCATGGAAAACGTGAAATGGACGGATGTTCAGTCTTTCATTGCTGAGCTGAACAGATTGACCGGCCGGACCTATCGTTTGCCCACGGAGGCGGAATGGGAATATGCCGCGCGCGACGGCGGGAAAGCTGTGAAATGGGCGGGAACAAGCAGCGCCATCAAGCTTGCCGACTTTGCTTGGTATGAGGCCAATGCTGGTGGCAGGACTCATCCCGTAGGTTTGCAAAAAGCCAATGCTCTGGGTTTTTATGATATGACAGGCAATGTCTGGGAATGGACCGGCGATTTCTATGAAGAAATCTATTACCAGAAAAGCCCAAGAGATAATCCTCGGGGCCCGGATGTGGGGACAAAACGAGTGTTGCGAGGCGGCTGCTGGCTTGACCGTGTTGAGGATTGCCGCACCTCTCTGCGCTTCAGTTTCGATCCGTCAAATGCATTCAAAAGTGTCGGTTTCCGTCTAGTTCGTAAGCTTGGTCCGACTTTACGTTAATCGGAGGTGTTCAGAAGGAAATGATACCCTACTTTTGTGGTCAGGAGTATCCATTCCAGAGAAGCCTGATCCGCGGGATTGTCTGTTTCTCAAGCCAGGAATGCCCAGACGTGAAAAGGTTGAAGATTCTTTATGATGTTCGGATGGATTGAGGTAAACTGTAGCAGAACACCAAGATTATGAGCGAGAAATCTTCTTGAACGTCCAAGAGACTTTAAAAACCAAATATTACCATTTATAGTTAATGATAACGTGCCTTTCTCAAACAGGAGCTTCAGAGATAAACTGCAAAAAATAGCTCAAAGCCTTGCTGGGCGCGGTTTTAGTAGTTTTTTGGCTGTAAGACCCCACTGGTGTCCACGAAGTGCCCAAACGCCGATAGGACTTCCGCCTGGGTCTTACTGGGCGTTTCAATGCGACATTCAGGGGTATGAGAACCTTTTTTCATAACCAAGATTTGATGCAATCGTTGCATATCATCCATAACATCAACGGCCGTGCGCTTAACCCCGACCGCCTCCAGTTTCAGCTCAATCCGGCGCAGGTATGTCATAGCCGCCACAAAGGTAAACAGATGACAACGGATTTTTCTGTCCGCCCAATGGCGCATGGGACACACTCCCACAAGCTCATCATCCTTGCTCATGCGAAAACGATCCTCAACCTGGCATTCGGTAAATATGCGTATTCACGGAACGTAAACTTAAAAAACACCTCTATAATTTTTTCTCTTTTCTGACCAAGAAGGTAACGCAGCACAACCTCCCGCTCAGTCGGCGGATCTGTGACGCTTGACATCCTTTCCAATAAAAGCTCGTTCTCCCATTCCGATTTTTTTCCTGATAATCAGGGGAAGAGGCGTATGTTTTGATGCCGTTATAGAAGGCAGACACAAGTTGCTTCCGATCAACAAAAGTTTCCAGGAGAGTTTTTTCATAATTGTCTGTTATGTAAAGGCGAAATTTGTCGTATGATATTTTTCGAAACTCAAACCGTTTTTCCGGCCCTTCTTCCTCCATGTCAAAAGCGCATTCCTGTACTCCGACTGCAATTGCTTCCAGCCAGGCTATCAAATCCGGGAAGGGATCATAAACTTCTGACGCCCGGATATCCACTTCATGCTCATCGGTTATAACTGTAAAATAAATCCAACCGTATTCGCATCCGGTAAATCTGACAATGACTGGATTGATCGTTTTGTTCATGATCCCTTCCATTCGTGTAAATCAGTGCACCTATTCAGATGCATCTCAATTCTTTTTCTCATCCCCATCGGCAAGTTTTGCCAGGTAATCGGACAGCTTAAAAATCCGTCTTAAGACATTCGGTGTGAAAATCGGTCAGCCATGCGCCAGCAAGCTGCTGGTAACTGTGGCGGTCGCGGTAAACGCAACGGTTTTGTGGTGGATGTGATGCAACATCGGTAATGGCATTGAACACGGAATAGGCATTTTCTCCAAGCTCCTGCACATACTCGTTGCATTTGGCATCCAAGTATTCGCATAGCGATTTCCATTCGAGGGCGATTCTGTTGTCTTTTTCAACATTCCGTGGCGGTTTCATGCAAAGCGCCATCTGCAAAAGCGGCAGAAAATCAGCTTGCAGCATGGCGCAATCCTTAAGAATATTCATATATTTGTAATAAGTTTTCTTGACCTCGTCAAGGCGCTTGTGATTGATGTCAAAATTGATGCCTTTGCCGATTCCCTGGAAAGATGTGTATATTTGAAACGGATAATGGAATCCGGAACAATCATGCCATTCCGGCAGAACTTTCTATAAAGGCCGATGTCAAATGTGAGTGCTCGTAACCCATTGTAGCTGTCGGTAACCCGAACAAATGGGCCAAATACATCAGGTCGGTTTTGCGGCGATACAATCGTAAAGTCGAGCGCTGCTGTATTGTGCATCAGGTCAATGCTTCAATAACTGCTGATAGAGGGTGCGTCACTGGCGCTAACCTGCCATTCTACCGGTTTTGTTTCTTTAAAGGCCAGACAGCAACACTGGATGGCCCAGTCTAGTGCTGTCTCATTGGGAACCATCCGGTACCCCTTGCTTACAACACCGAGCACATGGCCATTTCTGATTTTAACCAAAGCTTATTTATCCGGCACACTCATGCGGCTCTCGCCGGTTTTTGTGGGAATGCTAACAAAAATTGGATGTTCTTCCACCTTAAACAAAATATCTTCTAAATTGGTCAATCGTGGCATGCTATTAAAGGAATCCGGTTTTCCTCTGCATGAAGAAAAGAAGGGAACATGTCTTTTGAGCCGGAATCTAGTGAAAAATCTGGAAGTCTTCGACGACACAGAGCTGGCGCTGATGGTAGCCTTGAAGAATATCGTTGGTCAGTTGGGGCAGCCTTTCCAAAAAGCGGCGGACGATGTGCTGGATCGCTTGTATGACAACGTGGCCTCGATGCCGGTGTTTGTGAAGATCGACAACGCAATTCCGTTGGACATCAGATGCGTCTACCGTCTGGTGAAGGCGATTCGGGAAAAAAGGCAGGTCGAATTCCGTTATGCAGGCAAGAAAGCCGCTCACGGGGTCAAACTGGAGCCCTACCGGATTGTCTATTATAACGGCTTCTGGTATCTAATCGGCAACGAACCGGCCACGGGGATTCTCAAACGCTATGCACTGGACAATATCCGGGAAATCCGCCTTTCCAAATCTGGGTTCAAATCCATCCCGGAAAATCTGGATGCCGTTCTGAAAGGCAGCGCGAATATCTGGTTTGCCGAAAAGACGACTTTGGATGTGACGGTCCTGATCGAAAGCCAGGCTGCTCATTATTTCAAACGGCGCAAGATGTTTCCGACGCAGGAGATCAAAGAGGAAAGGCCGGACGGATCGCTGGTGGCTGTTTTCCGTGTGGATCACTTCGAGGCCATCCGCGACATTCTGAAATCATGGATACCGCGTATCACGATCCTGGAGCCGGAAGCATTCCGCAAAAGCCTGCTCGCGGAAGTGAAAGACTGGGTGAAACGGCAAGGAAATTTATTATAGCAACCAGTGTAATCTATAATGTATCTCTCATGGCTCAAGTGCGCAGCCATTTGCGCTTGGTGACATTTATCAAGGTGCAATTTCCTATATTTTTAT
>DAOLNX010000051.1:0-17626 GCA_035416785.1 Smithellaceae bacterium
ACGGACTACGGCATTTTCATTGACCTGGGCGGTATTGACGGGCTTCTCCATGTGACGGATATTTCCTGGGGAAGAATTGCCAAACCGGCTGATGTTTTCCAGAAGGGTGAAAAAATCAAGGTGAAAGTTCTTTCTTTTGACCGTGAAAAAGAAAGAGTTTCGCTGGGGTTGAAGCAGATGACGGAAAATCCGTGGGAACATATTTCCGAGAAGTACCCGATTGGCGCTCTGGTGCAGGGCAAGGTGGTCAATCTGACGGATTACGGAGTTTTCATTGAGTTGGAGCCGGGTGTGGAAGGTCTGGTGCACATATCGGAAATGTACTGGACGAGGGAAATCAAGCATCCTTCCAAGGTGCTCAATGTCGGCGATACCGTCAATGTGGTGGTGCTGGAAGTGAATCCGGAGGCCAAGCGGGTTTCGCTCAGTCTGAAGCAGACGACATCCAATCCCTGGGAAAAGCTCAAAGAGAAGTATCCGGCGGGTACGGTCGTCAAAGGTCTTGTGCGCAACATTACGAACTTTGGGGTATTTATCGGAATTGAAGACGGGATTGACGGCTTGGTCCATGTTTCGGACATTTCCTGGAAGCATCGGGTGACCCATCCTTCCGAGTATTTCAAAAAGGGACAGGAAGTCGAAGCAGTGGTTTTGAATATTGACGTGGATAATGAGAAATTTTCTCTGGGGATCAAGCAGATTGAAAAAAATCCCTGGGAAGATCTGCCGCAGAAATATGCTCCCGGCAGTGTGGTGACCGGCAAGATCACGAATTTTACCGATTTTGGTATATTTGTGGAAATTGAAGACGGTATCGAGGGGTTGGTGCATATTTCGGAGATCAGTTCCAAACGGGTCAAGTCATCGGCGGAACTGTACAATGTCGGCGATACCGTATCCGCAATGGTGAAAAGCATTGATGTGAAAACGAAAAAAATCCGCTTAAGTATCAAAGATATGGAAGCACCGGCGCCTTCACCGGCTCCCGCTTCGGCAACGAACCAGTATCTCAACAATCGTGAAAACATCGGTTCAAACATGGCTCAGGCGCTGGCCGATGTGAAAATCGGTGGTCACGGCAAGGAATAATTGAAAAGTATGAGAAAACACCCGGTCATTTTGGGAATCCTCCTGTTGCTGACGATGGTTGCCGTTCTTTATGCCGTTTTTTATCGGGCAGGCGCAAGCTCCGGAGGCGTTCGCTCGCAGAGCTTTTCGCTGAAAGACAAGATCGGCGTGGTTCCGGTGGAAGGTGTCATTGCCGATTCAATAGAAATCACTGAAAATATTGAAGGTTTTGCGGAGGATGATTCCATTGCGGCCGTGGTGGTGCGCATTGACTCTCCAGGAGGCGGAGTGGCCGCTTCCCAGGAGATCTACGACGCCATCGTAGAACTCAAAAAGAAGAAAAGGGTCGTGATATCGATGGGATCGGTTGCCGCTTCCGGCGGTCTGCTCATTGCCTGCGCGGGAGATAAAATCGTGGCCAATCCGGGGACCATCACCGGAAGTATATCGGCCATCATGCAGTTTGCCAATGTTGAAGAACTTCTGAAAAAAGTCGGTGTCAAGGCCTCTGTGGTGAAAAGCGGCCAGTACAAGGATATTGGTTCGCCCGTGCGGGAGATGACGCCTGAAGAGAAGGCGATTCTGCAGGAACTGATTGACGATATTTATCAGCAGTTTGTCGATGTGATTGTCCGGGACAGGAAATTGCCCCGCGAAAAGGTTGTGGCGATCAGCGACGGCCGCGTTTTTTCCGGCCGCAAGGCAAAAGAATACGGCTTGGTGGATCAGCTGGGCGACATGGCCTCGGCGGCAAGACTGGCCAGTTCACTGGCCGGTAAAAAGGGCAAGTGTGATCTGGTTTACCCTCGGAAAAAGCATCCTAACGTCTTTGATTACCTGTTTGAAAGCGCGGCGGATCAGTTGAGCCGCTCTGTTCAGGAAAAATCCCGGAAATGGTCGGGGGTCAGTTATCTGTATCAACCCTGATGCGATGCCGGCAACTTCAATATGACCAAAAAAGAATTAATCAAAAAGGCGCACGATCAATACCATGCTTATTTGCAAAAAGACATCGCTTTGGCCGTGCAGGTGATTTTTGACTCCATGGGGGACGCGCTCCGAAGAGGAGAAAAAATCGAGATCCGGGGATTCGGATCGTTCACGGTCCGTGAAAGAAAACCCCGGATCGCCCGGAATCCGAAATCCGGCGAGTCCGTATCGCTTCAGCAAAGAAAAATTCCTTTTTTTAAAACAGGGCGGGAACTCCGGTTAGAAGTTGGAAAGAAGAGATGACCTATAAAAATATTCTTCTGGAAAAAAGGGATGCTTACGCTGTTATTCAATTCAATCGCATCTCGGAAATGAACGCTCTTTCCAGAGAAATGCGTCTGGAATTCAATGATGCCCTGCTGGATGTGGAAGCGGACCGGAGGATGAAAACGCTTTTGATCACCGGCGGAGAATATGTTTTTTCAGCCGGCCTGGACATCAAGGAAATGTCCTCTCTTCCTTATTCGGACATTGATGACTATTTCGAATCCATGAGATGTTATCTGAAAAAGATTTATTCCTATGCCAAGCCGGTTATCGCTGCCGTGGGTGGCATTGCCCTGGGAGGAGGTTTCAATATTGTAACGGTGTGCGATCTGATTGTCGCGTCGGAAAGCGCAATTTTCTGCCATCCTGAACTCAAGTTTGGATTAAATCCTTTGTATTATCCCCTGACCCAGAGGGTCGGTGCGGCCAAAGCCAAAGAAATCGTCATGCTGGGTGAGCCGATCGGAGCCAATGAGGCTCAGAGGATCGGTTTGGTGAACAAGGTGGCTTCCCCGGAAAAGTTTATGCGGGAAGCGGAAAAGATAGCGGAATCGTTAACGTCCAGGTCTGTCAAGGCGCTTGAAGAACTGAAAAAAATTTGTTCGGTGGTGTCGCGGATGGACGGGATGGCTGCCCTGGATATGGAAATGTCCATCAATAATATGCTTTTTGCCCGCGATGAACGAAAAATTTACATGAATGAAGCGCTGTTTCTGGATAAGCTGCGGAAGCAGAAAAAGGATTAAGGTCACGGAAGGGATTCCCCTTGTCGCCGGTCATTTCGGAGAACAAACGGTCGGAATGGGTCTTGCGCTTACAAAAATATATCCTGCGGGAAGATTTGGCATCACGGCAGGTTTTCAAGAGCCATCATTTTTGAGATTCTTCGCTCATGGCGTTCACCGGCAAAGCGAGTATCCATGAATTTATCAATCATCACGTTGACATCCGTTGCATAGGTGATTCTGCCGCCAAAGGCGATGAAGTTGGCGTTGTTGTGGGCTTTGGCCATTTCGGCGCTGTAGAGATCAAACAGGAGCGCACAGCGGATTCCCTTGATTTTATTTGCACAAATCGAGATGCCGATTCCCGTGCCGCAAAGCAGAATGCCGAAATCATAGCCGCCTTTTTTAAATTCGCTGCACGCAGCCACGGCCATATCCGGATAATCCACCGCAACCGGGCCGGATACTCCCATATCGGTCACCGCGAAATTCCTGCTTTTTAAAAAAGCCACAACCTTTTCTTTTAGCTCTACTGCGCCGTGATCGCTGGCGATGACGACTTTTTTCATGATTTTTCTCCACAGAACAAAGGTGAGCCTTCTTTCTACAAGATTGGTCTTTCTGTCAATAAAAAACTTTACATCCACCAGGGATTTGCGATAAAAGCCTGCATGCGCAACTTGTTGAACCGATACAGAAATCATCTGATTGTCGAAAAAGGCGCCGCCCGGAATACCCTGGAGGCTTACGGGCGGGACCTGACCCGTTATCTTTCCTTTCTGGAGTGCAAAGGATTGTTGGAAGCGCATCAGGTGACGCCCGAACATGCGCTGGAATTTCTGGTGCAGATGAAAACGGAAGGACTATCGGCCAACTCCATGAACCGGTCACTGGCTGCCCTGCGCGGATTTTACAAGTATCTGCAAAGTGAAAAAGTTCTGGACGAATCGCCGTTTTCAAATATTGAACTGGCCAAAGTCTGGATGCGCCTGCCCGATACGCTGAGCCAGGAGGAGATGAACCGGATTTTACTCCAGCCGGGAGATCAGACACCGTCGGCGTTGCGAGATACGGCCATGCTGGAGCTTTTGTATGCAACCGGATTGCGCATTTCCGAATTGATTTCGCTTTCGATGGGCAGCATCAACTGGCAGGTGGGTTTTTTGATCGTGATGGGCAAGGGAAGCAAGGAGCGGGTGGTTCCCATCGGAAAGACAGCCTATGATTGTGTGCGCCGATATGTGGAGGAATCCCGTCCCAAACTGCTGAAGACGAAATCAACGGATGTGTTGTTTCTCAATCGGTTTGGTCGCGGATTTACGCGCCAGGGGCTTTGGAAAATTATTGTCGGCTATGCAAAAAAGGCGGGACTGGCCAAAAATGTTCATCCTCATACCTTTCGGCATTCTTTTGCCACGCATCTTCTTGCAGGCGGGGCGGATTTACGAGCTGTGCAAGTGATGCTGGGACATGCTGATATTTCGACGACGCAGATTTACACGCATGTGACCAAGGAAAGACTAAAAGAAATTCATTCCCGCTATCATCCCCGAGGCTAAAGATATGATGAAATATTCAGGACATCCGTCATCCCACCGGAAACTGACCCTTGTGGCGGTCCTGGTGGCGTCTCTTGTTCTTGTCGCTCTATCCTTATTCCTTTTTTTTCCGGGAACCTATCAGTCGGTTGCAGGCACCGCCGCACGATCGATAAATGCCTTTGCCTATTCTGTATTCAACGCCAAACCCCACTTTTATGCGCTTGATCTGGAGAAAAACGGCAAGGATTTTCGCGTGGAAGCGGGAAGCATCCTGGAAATCTCCTATCGTGATGAATTTGTCATCAAATCCGTGATCAGTGATGATTGGCGGGAAAAGTTCATATCCGTAAGAATCGTCGGGTCGGACAGGGGAGGAAACCACATGGGGGTTTTGTTTCGGGGCCTTGACATGGTCAATCGCATCATGATGACCGGCGTTCCGCAGCAGAGCGCCCAGGTGGATCATGTCTACCGGGTGATGGTTTTTCATCAGAAGGAGATTTTAGCTGAAGTTCCGATTCGCGTGATGATTACGCCCCAGGATTGGTTGAGACATGCGCAGGATATCGGCAGCATGGATGAGCAGGTGGAATATCTGAAGAAGGCTGCGGCCCAAAACCTTCAGGATGCGGGAGTCCGCAGGATTCTGGCTGCTCTTTATCTGAAACGAAACCGGATAGACGAGGCGGTGGCGCTTTATGAGGAAATCCTGCGCCTGAAGCCTGATGATTACGAAGCCATGAAGGAATTGGCTCGCTGTTATCTATCCTTACGGCGTTCTGACCGGGCGATGGAATTATTAAGCCCGCTGGTCAAAATCAACCAGAAAGATGCAGAAGTTTACGCTCTTCTGGGAGCCTCTCTCGGTATTCAGCATCGCTGGGAAGAAGCCGTAAGGCATTATGATTATGCCGTCGGACTGGCCCCGGATAATGCCTCTTTCAAAATGATGCTGGGGCAGGCCTATGAAAAAGCGAACAAGCCGGAAGCCGCGCTCGCACAATACCGGCAAATTTCCGGGTCTTCGCCGGAAGCGGCTGCGGCCTGGCGGGCGCAGGGAGATATTTACCTTGCCGGAAAAAAATATCTCCAGGCGATTGAATACTATCAGAAAGCCCTTCGCAACCATCCCCAGGATGCGGCGGCTTACGCCAATCTGGCCACAGCCTATGGAGGCCTGGGCAAATTCCGGGAAGAGATGGAATATTTGCAAAAGGCGGTAACGTTGCTTCCTCAGGATCCCGTGGTACGTTTCAATCTGGCGGCTGCCTATGAAAGACAAAACAGAATCAGCGACGCCATTCGTGAATACGATTTTGTTTTAAAAAGGAATCCGGCTGATCTGGATGCGCTGGATCGTCTGGCTGAGCTGACCTTCAAAAACAAGCAATATGCCCAGGCCATCCGGCATTATGAAAAACTGGGAGGGAAATATCCTAAAAATGCCGCCATATTTGTCCATTTGGGATTTGCTTATGGAGAAATTCAGCAATACAAGGCATCAGTGGAGAATTATGAAAAAGCGGTGAGGCTGGGCGTTAAAGATAAAACCTTGTATAATAATCTGGCCTATACCTACAAGAAGCTGGGAAAAGAAAAGGAGGCGGTTTCGATTTACGAGAAAGCCCTGCCCGAGGACAGGAAAAATCTTAGCACTGTCGCCGACTATTACATGAAAAACAAGCAATATGCCCGGGCGATTCAATATTATACGAAAATTGTGAAAAACGAGCCGAAAAAGGCGTCCTCTTATTTCAGTCTGGGCTATGCTTATGCCGGAAACAAGAATTGGGATAAGGCGATTGAAAATTATCTGACCGCTCTGAAATATGACCGAGAGGATGATGAAATATACGCCAATTTGGGCCTGGCCTATGAAAATAAGGGACTTTATGCGGATGCCCTCAAAGCGTATCGTCATGCCTATGAAATTAATCCTGAAACAAGGGTGGCGGCAAGAATTCCAAGAATGCGCATTCAACTTATGGAAAAAAACAATTAAAATCAGGAGTATATGATGAAGCAAATCCAACTGAATCATTTTAAAATTGGCGCGGGAGAGGGTTTTGTCTTAATCGCCGGTCCCTGTGTTCTTGAAACCGAAGAGGCGGCGCTGGACATTGCTTATTTTTTAAAAGAGTTGACCGGCAAGCTTCAGATTCCCTTTATCTTTAAGGCTTCTTACGATAAGGCCAACCGGACATCCTTAAAATCCTATCGGGGACCTGGCGCCGAAAAGGGTTTGAAAATACTGGAAAACATCAAAGTGAAAACCGGTGTGCCGGTTTTATCCGACGTTCACCGCTTTGAAGAGATCGATGCGGCGGCGGATGTTTTGGATGTGCTGCAAATTCCGGCATTTTTATGCCGTCAGACGGACTTTGTGATGGATGTCGCGAGAAAAGCGAAGATGGTCAATGTTAAAAAAGGCCAGTTTCTGGCGCCGTGGGACGTTTCCAATATTATTGAAAAAATCAGAGATGCCGGAAATGAAAATATTCTGGTCACGGAGCGCGGCGCTTCCTTCGGTTACAATAATCTCGTTTTTGACGTCCGGTCTTTGCCGATTCTGAGGGCAATGGGATACCCGGTGATTTTTGACGCTACTCATTCCGTTCAGCTACCAGGCGGCGCAGGTACGGCTTCGGGCGGCCAGCGCGATATGGTGCCGTATCTTGTGCGCGCGGCTGTTGCTGCGGGAGTTGACGGTGTTTTTATGGAAGTGCATCCTGATCCCGAAAAAGCGCTCTGTGACGGTGCAAATTCCCTTTATCTGAATACACTGGAAGAATTGCTGACGACGCTGAAGAAGATGGATGAAATAACGAAAGCGACAGATTATCGCTCAAAGCTGAAAGCCTGATGACAAAGCCATTCCTGATGAGCGATCAGCTGTGAGTTGCGAGCTATGATGAGCCTTGCACGGCAGCGTGCGAAGACGAAGGAGAGGTATGAACGAGAAGATTGAAGAAAAGCTGAAAAAAATCAAGATGTTGATATTGGATGTCGATGGGGTGATGACGGATGGCAAGATCACGATGGACAGCGAGGGCCGGGAACTAAAAAACTTTCATGTTTGGGACGGGCATGGCCTGGTGATGCTTCAGAGGCATGGCTTTCAGGTTGCCATTTTGACGGGACGGACTTCTGCGGTTGTCGAACATCGGGCGCGTGATTTGAAAATCGCCGAGGTTTACCAGGGGGCGCTTAATAAAAAGGAGGTGTTTTTGAAAATTCTGGAAAAAAACAGCCTGCGGCCGGAGCAGATCGCATACGTGGGCGACGATATTGTTGATATCCCCGTTCTCAAAATGGTTGGTTTTTCAGTGGCGGTGGACAATGCGCTGAATGTGGTGAAGAAAGTGGTTGACTATGTCACCGTTTCCCAGGGCGGTCATGGCGCGGTTCGGGAAATCTGCGAGATGCTCCTGGTTGCGCAGGGGTATTGGAAAGAAGTTGCCCAAAGGTACGACTTTGTGGAATTTCTGGAAGAAACAACCTTGTGAATCGCTTTACAGGGACGATGTCGAGTGCTATAAAGAAAACCAGACAAAGGATGCTTTTGATGACGGATGATGGAAATCCATGAAATTGAATCGAAAAAATAGAATGGTCGCCTTGATTCTTGTGGTTTTCGTGGTGATCGGCGCGGCGGTTTTTGTCGTTTACAGAATGATGGAGGAAAAAAAAGAGAATTTTCTGAAAATGTTGCCGGAGAATGTGGATATGCGCATTTCGGATTTTGTTTATACGGAAGTTGGCCAAGATGATCTTCAATGGGATTTGAAAGCAAAAAGCGCTCAATACCGAAAAAGCAAAAATCTTGTGCAAATGGAACAGGTTCATCTGAAAATGACGGCAAAACAGGGAAGGATGTTTATTTTAACGGGAGATTCGGGCGAAATCGACACGGAAAAGAAAAATTTTGAGATTCGGGGAAATGTGGAGATCGTATCCGACACAGGAGACAAATTCAGGACCGATTATCTGCGCTATAGTGACAGACTGAAGAAAATCCACACTGAAGCGCCTGTGTCGATGGAAAATCATCATATGAAAATCCAGGGAGTCGGTTTGGTCATTTTTATTAAGACCGGAAAACTGTCGCTTTCTTCCGGTGTGAAGGCCATAATCCATTAATGGAGAGATATCATGGGGGGTAAAAAAATATTTTTCGCAGTGATTCTGATACTTTTCCTTGCGGGCGCCAATCTCGGGGCGGAAACGGTCCTGCCGGGGAAAAAAATTGCGGGCAACGAACCGATTGAGATTGTTTCAGACCGTATGGAGGCCTTCCAGGAAACCGGAATGGTGGTTTTTTCGGGTCACGCCGTGGCGACCAAAGGCGATATTCAAATCAAAACGGATCGTTTGACCATTTATTATCAAAAACCGCAAAAACCGGGAGGAAAAAACCAAACGCCGGACCTGGAAGGTGGCGGAGAGCTTGAAAAAATTGAGGCGAAGGGAAATGTGGTGATTACGCAGAATGAAGTTTCCGCCACAGGCACACAGGCTATCTATTCGGAGAAGGAGAAAACCATTGTGCTTTCTGGAAACCCGGTTCTTCGGGAAAAGAAAAACATGATTAAAGGGTGCAGAGTCATTTTTTACATGAATGAGAACCGCGGAAAAGTGGAGCCGTGCGCTGGAGAAAATGCAGGAAGAGTTTCGGCGGTCATTATTCCCGGGGACAAAAAATAAACGGAAATCGTTCGGCGTTTGCCGATTGCGGAAACCTTATGAGTCATTTATCGGCAGAAGGACTGGTTAAAATATACAGAAAAAGAAAAGTGGTCAACGGGATTGATTTGGATATCTCTCCCGGCGAGGTGGTGGGGCTTCTGGGCCCCAATGGCGCGGGCAAGACGACGACTTTTTATATGATTGTGGGTTTGATTAAGCCGGATGGAGGAAAAATCTTTCTGGATGGTGAGGATATCAGCAAATATCCAATGTATTTGCGGGCTCGTAAAGGACTGAATTACTTGCCGCAGGAGCCTTCCATATTCCGGAAACTGACCGTCGAAGAAAATATATTGGCTATTCTGGAAACACTTGATATAAGTGAAAGCCAGAGACAGGAGAGACTCAAAGAGCTTCTGGAAGAACTCGATCTTACGGCGCTGGCGAAAAATCATGCCTATTCGCTATCCGGAGGGGAAAGGAGAAGAGTGGAAATCACACGGGCGCTGGTAACCTCTCCCAAGTACATTTTGCTGGATGAGCCGTTTGCGGGCATTGATCCTCTGGCTGTGGCGGATATTCAGAAAATTATTGAGAAATTGAAGAAAAAGGCAATAGGGGTCATCATTTCCGATCATAATGTTCGTGAAACGCTTTGTTGCTGTGATCGTGCTTATATTGTAAATCAGGGGGCGATTCTGGTTCATGGCGAACCGGAATTGATCGCTAAGAGTGATCTGGCCAGAAAGTTTTATTTCGGTGAAGATTTTTGTTTGTAAAATTCTATAGATAGTGGCATTTGTGTATGGCTTTTGAATTAAAACAGAACTTAAAGTTGTCCCAGCAGTTAATCATGACGCCGCAGTTGCAGCAGGCGATCAAGCTTTTAATATTATCGCGCCAGGAGCTGGTGGACGCGATTAATCAGGAGATGGAAGAGAATCCGCTTCTGGAAGAGACGGCGTCGGAAGAAGCGACCTCGGAGGATTTGCACTCGGACGCGGAGGAAGACGTCCATTCTATTGAAAAGGAAGAAAGCAAGGTTCCGGAGCATACCGCAGAGCTGACCGGCGAAGGCGACGGGCGAGAAGATTTTGACTGGAATAACTATCTGGAAGATTACGGGCCTGTCGGCGTTTCCTATGACCGGGCCGACAATGATGCGCCGACACTGGATAATGTTCTCACGGAAAGCCCATCACTGGTCGAGCATTTAATGTGGCAGATGAAACTGTCGCCATTCACAGAAGAAGAAATGCGCGTGGGCAGTCAAATTGTGGGAAATCTCGATCAGAACGGTTATCTTTGTGCGACAACGGGGGAAATTGCGGAACTTGAACATGTTTCTTCCGACCTTGTGGAATCGGTATTGAAAAAAGTGCAGGAATTCGATCCGGCGGGTGTTGCCGCCCGAAATCTTCAGGAATGTCTTTTAATTCAGGCCCGTATGCTGAATGCGGATAATCCTTTGCTGGAAAGTATCATTCGTGATCATCTCAAGGACCTGGAGCTGAAAAATTATGTTCACATTTCCCGGAAATTAAAGGTGTCTCTGCACGATGTGGAAATTGCCGTGCTCCTGATCAGTAAAATGGACCCCAGGCCGGGGGCAATCTATTCGGAGGAAAAGGTTCAGTCGATCATTCCCGACGTTTATGTGATCAAATCCGGAGATGATTATAAAATCGTCCTCAATGACGATGGTTTGCCTCGTTTGCGCATCAGCAATTTCTATCGCGAAATCATGGCGGGAATCGGCGGGCGCGATTCTGCCGAGGAGGAAAACGGTAAAAAATACATCCGCGACAAGGTGCAGTCGGCGACCTGGCTGATTAAGAGCATCCAGCAACGTCAGAAAACCATATACAAGGTTGCCGAAAGCATTGTGAAGCAGCAGAGGGAGTTTTTCGATAAGGGCATTGACTATCTGAAACCGCTGGTTTTAAGAAATATTGCCGATGATGTGGAAATGCATGAATCAACCATCAGCCGGGTGGTGACGAATAAATACATGCATTCTCACCGCGGCATATTTGAAATGAAATATTTTTTCGGTAGTTCCATTGCAAGAACCTCCGGAGAAAATATCGCATCGAAAAGTGTTCAGGAAGAAATCAAGCACCTGATTGCCGGAGAAGATCCCAAAAAACCTTACAGCGATTGCGAAATCGTGGAATTGCTCAAAGCAAAGAAGATCGATATTGCAAGAAGGACGGTTGCCAAATATCGGGAAATGATTGGTATTCTGCCATCGTCCAAGCGAAAAAAATATTTTTGAGGTCAGCCTTTCCAAAGGCGATATGATGTGGAAAAATGAACAAAATTCCGATTGACTTTTGTATATGTCGCCACTATAGGACTGACCTTTGTTGCCGGTAGCGAGGGAATTCTTTCGGGGGATCAGGCGGCCAAATTAAATTAGGGAGGTAAAAAATTATGAATGTTTCCGTGACTTTTAGAACGAGCGAAGGTGAAGACTGGCAAAAAAGCTATGTTGAGGAGCGAATCGTCAAACTGAAGAAGTATCTGGATGTGCCCGCCGAAGCCCATGTTGTCCTTTCAACGGAAAAATTTCGTAATGTCGTGGAAATAAAGTTGAGCGCCAATGGTTGGAATGTAAACGCCAGAGAAGAAGCCAAGGATATGCATCTGGCCGTGGACAGTTGCGTGGATAAGATTGAAAAGCAGCTGAAAAAACAGATCGAAAAAAACAGAGAACACAAGCCGAAAAGCATCCGCCATGCCGGCGTGAAGACCAGTGAAATGCCGGAGGAAGACGATGAGGCAACGGCCAAGGTTGTGGAAACCCGCAAAGTGGTTCTTAAACCCATGTCGATGGAAGAGGCTACGCTGGAAATGGAAAGCAGCAATGCACGTTTTTTAATTTATCGTGATACCGCTTCGGAAAAAGTCAGTCTGGTTTATCGTCTTGATGACGGCAATTTTGCTCATATTGAAACGAACAGCTAGTCTCCGGAATCCTCTTCGAACTCTAAACGATGAAAAATGCCATAGCTCCTTCAGGATGAAGGGGCTATGGCGCAAAAGATAACGTTTCAGATTTAACCTCGGGTGCCATCCATGCGACTGGATCAGATGTTTAAAAAAGAATTTCTCAATGAGAATCTGCTGTCCCATACCAAAAAAGAAGTTTTGGAAGAATTAATCGGTGTTTTAATATCCAGCGGTCTGAAGGTGGACAAGGCCAAGGCTCTGGATGTCCTGCAGCAGAGAGAAAATCTGGGATCCACAGGAATTGGCGATGGTGTGGCGATTCCGCATGGGAAAATCTCGGATATTCATGAATTGGTCGTGATTTTCGGACGCAGTCGGGCGGGAATAGACTTTAATGCCATTGACGGTAAACCGGCTCATCTTTTTTTTCTTCTTTTGGCGCCGGAAAATTCCACGGGACAACATCTGAAAGCGCTGGCCAGAATATCCAAAATGTTAAAAACACCCAATTTCCGCAAAAAACTTATCGACGCCAAATCAACAAGCGATTTATACAAAGCCATCGTTGAGCAAGATGAGTCACGTCCCGCGTAAAACAAACACATCCTTGAACAAGGTTTCTCTGGATGATGTTTTTGAGAACCGCTTTTCTTTTCTGGAAATCGGAGAAAAAAATGATTCCCGGGGCTGGAAAAAAAAGTTTTCCGGTTTTTCGGTCACACGCGCCGCAAATTTGAAGATAGCGCTCCGGCGGGAAGGAGAAATTCTGATTTTTTCGGACGCCGCAACGAAAAAGCTCGAAGCCCTTGGACGCGATCTACGTCAACAATACTTTGCCAGTCTTGACGCCGGCAAGGCGGCTTTGTTGATGTTTTCTCAAAGAGAAAAACTGCCGCTTTCTCTGAAAAAACAAATTTCCAGCCATCATCTGGCGGCGGCGGTATCGATGCTCCACGATCATCTACTGGCAAGCCGGATGCAGGCGCTTGTCCGCGAAAAAATTCATCATCGGATTGAGCGTCATGGAGTTGTCCTGGAAATTCAGGGCAAGGGAATTCTTCTTACCGGGCCAAGCGGCGTCGGGAAAACTTCCACTGCCCTTGCGGCGGCAAAAGAAGGCTGCATCTGGGTAGCCGATGATCTCGCTGTCATTCGAAAACGCGCGGATGGAGCGCTTTCCATTTCCGGCCATCCGAAAATTTCTGAATATTATCATACCCGGGAAACGGGAATTGCCAGAATGGATGGTGTTTTGCCTGGAGCGCAAAGGAAAAAGAGGACATTGCTTTATGCCGTGATTGAAGTGATCCGGACCAATGCCGCCTGCCGTCTTTTTGAATTTTGTGAAACGAAGGTGATGGATGTCCGGTTACCACTGATCAGAGCCTGTATTTCCCATACTGGATTTTTCGACAATAATCTGTTAACGAAATCGTTAAATCAATTAAGCGAGGGGGTTTGATTGAAAAATCTTCAGGTGGTTGTGGTAACGGGTCTGTCCGGTTCCGGTAAGAGTACCGCGCTGAGAGCCCTTGAAGACATCGGCTTCTTCTGCGTGGACAATCTTCCGGTTGTTTTGCTGCCGAAATTTCTTTCCATTACCCTAAAATCCTCTCCACAAATTCGTCGGGTGGCCCTCGTGATGGATTTGCGGCAGAAAAGCTTTCTGGAAAGGTATCAGCGTATTTTTGAGCGTTTGAAGGCAACCGGATACAGAGTTGAAATACTGTTTCTCGAAGCCAGTGAAGAATCGCTCTTGCGACGCTTCAGCGAGACTCGACGCTCGCATCCGCTGTCGGAAAACGGCTCCATTTTAGAAGGCATCCAGATGGAAGTGGAGAAGTTGTCCACGCTTCGTCAAATGGCCGATCATATTATTGATACGACGACGATTAATGTTCATCAACTGAAAGACAATGTTCAGAGACATTTTTTACCGCCCTCCAGCCAAAAAAGGATGATGGTGAATGTCATGTCGTTTGGCTACCGGTACGGATTGCCGGCGGACGCGGATTTGGTGATTGATGTCCGTTTCCTGCCCAATCCCTATTATGTCGAAGAACTGAAACATCACAACGGCCATCATCCCGCCGTGGAGAAACATGTTTTAGATAATGCGGAATGTCAGGTTTTTATTCAGAAATCGACGGATGTTGTGAATTTTCTCCTTCCTCTTTATGAAAAGGAAGGAAAGGTTCGTCTGAACATTGCTTTTGGCTGCACCGGAGGCAAACACCGATCCGTCGTGATTGCCAATATCTTCAGTTCTCATCTGCAGGCGATGAAGTTCATGGTGCACACCTCTCACCGGGATATTACAAAGAGTTAGGCGATAGGAATTCAGTTGTTTTGCCTCTCACCCCTCGCCCATAGCCTATCGCCTTATATATTCATCTTCTTGATCACATTGTCGGTAATCCAGTGCGGATCCCACCATTCCTGGGGATTGACAAATTGACCGCCGACCAGAACGCTGAAATGAAGATGATCGCCGCCCGCCAGTCCGGTCAATCCGGAGAGGCCTACTTTTTCCCCCTTTTGAACTCTTTTGCCTACCGTGGTTTCAATGGAAGAAAGATGGCCGTATAAGCTGAAAAGCCCCAAGCCATGATCGATCATGACGGCGTTTCCGTAAATGCCCAGAGTTCCGGCAAAGACGATGATTCCGTTATTGGCTGCTTCAATAGGCGCCTGTGCCGTCGAAGCGAGATCAACGCCGAGATGGATGGCGTTGCCATAAGAGACGCCTCCGATCAAATACGTTCTCTGATCACCAAACAGAGCGGTGGGGGAAGCATTGCGCATTCTGAGGAAAGATCCCTCCCATAATTTTTGATTGACGGTTTTTCTACAGACGGCTTGAATGGTTTTATTATTTTCTTCGCGTAGCGTGGTATTAACGTAAGCAAAGACCTCCGATGGCGTTTTTCCCTGAAGCTGGGGGATGGATGCTTGAAAATTCGGCATGATTTTCAGTAAAAAGGTGTCGCTTAAATTGACTTTGTCGGCGCGGAATTTTTTCGGCCTGATGTCATACGGCATAGAAACTTTGGCCTCATTACCCGCGTTATCACGGGCATAAACCGAAATTCTTGTTTTGGCGTTTGTCGCGTCCAGAGGCAAGGCGATGTAAGCCACAGAGGTTGGACGCGAGTTGACCAAAAGCGTATGACCCGCAAAAAACCGGTCATCCACATAGACGCCTGTCAACGTCGTAGCTTTGGAGGTTCGATAGGTGATGAAGCCGGTTCCTCCCGGATTGAGGTAATTGACCGGATTCAGAATGGAAATTTGCGGCGGAAGCATGTCGACCCTGATTTGCTTTGTAACCAGAGTTTCGTTTTTGAAAAAAGAACAGTCGCAGGCGGAGATATTCAGAGTGGCCGGACCGTTTTTCAGCTTCATTGTTTCGCTTTCGAGAACAAGTTTTACCGCCTTTTCCTTGTTGTCCCGAGTATTGTAAGCTTCCTGAAAGATCACACGGGGCTTGTTTTCCTGGACAATTTCCACCTTCAGGCGGCAGAGTCCGCCGTCATCATCGGAAAAAAAGATGTCGATATCCTTCTTTTTGCCGATCGCCGTTATGTCTTCATTCATTCTGATGGCCGGTTTATTCCGATCCAGATAACCAGCAGAGTACAGCCAGACACAGACGCCGGCCAGCATGAGTATTGCGATGCTTGCCGCAATCCATCCCGTTTTTTTCATATGCAAATCTCCTTGAATTGATAGCGGATAATTATGGGCTTTCATAATGACTTTTATGGAGCTTTGCAAGAAAAATGTGCCCCAAACGGCAGTGTAAGCCAAGGCGAAAAACATTTTCCGCAGGGTTGCACGAATAGAAATGAATGTTTTCCTATCAGTCGTTCATACTCACTCTTCACGGCATTCAGGGCTTCAAGGAGTTCAGAAAGTCAAGTTCGGCCCTGTTTACTTCATCGGCATGGTCGGAGAGGACAAGCAGATGCGAACCGCCTTCTATCCACATCAGACGCGCCCCGGGAATTGTGGCTTTGCTGTATATTGCGTGTACAGGGTCAACATCGCCGTCATGGGTGCCGTGAATGACGAGCGTGGGGGTAGTGATTTCGGAAAGAGGCAGATATCCCAGTTGGGTGTCATACGCAAGGTCGTTTGCTGTCCCATCCATGCGCGGCGTTGAAGGTGACATGGAGAGAATGACCGTCTTGATGATATTGATACGGTCAGGGTTGGCCATGATCTGTGCGATCCAAGCGTTGAAAGAGACTGCATCGTGTGTGCTCAGGGTTCTGAGTAAGATGCGTATCGTTGCCTCGGTACTGTATTCAAACATCGCATTGAATACCCACATTCCACCCGGGTTGGTAAACATGTAAACGAGTTCGTTGACATACGGGTATTCCGAATGAGGGGTGTAGGTCTGGCTTACTGCGCTTTCAGCAATCAGAGCCCATATTCTGTCCGGGTGGCGCTGGGCGAAATAGAAGAGAGGAGGACCACCGGCCGAACCCCCGATTGCTGCTACTTGATCGATACCAAGGGCGTCAAGGAGTGCAGTGGCGGCGTCTGCCTGGTCTTGAGGTGACGAAACGGCGGGCAGAGGAGTACGCAGGTATCCAGGGCGCGACCATGTGAGGATGCGGAAACCTTTTCCGATGATGCCGGGTGCAAAGGCTTTGATCTGGTCATACCCGCCTTGTCCTCCGTGAAAGGCGAGAATATACGGGCCGGAATCGCCCAAAATCTTATACTCAATCACACCGGCTTTTGTGGAAATCAAGGAGCTGTTTGCTGATAATGCATTTTCTTGATTGGTTTCCCATTTGTCCATTCCGGTCTGACAGCCGGCCGAGATGCCGCCCATTTTAATGCCATGCAAGCGATGTCCATTTGTGTCTATCGCTTCGAAACAGCAAGCCTTTTCCCATATAACAGCATTGGCACTCCATGATGCTGATATTCCCTTGAGCAGGAGCATTCCCCCGGACCAAAATCCGCTGGCCACAGGAGCCCCTGTTGTGACGTTGGTTGCGGTGACATTCAACCCCTTTTGCGTCATATTCCAGAGTTCAATGCTTGTGTCAGGGTCCGACGAACTCCTTCCTTTGTTGCAACTGCAGATGGAATCGTTCTTTTCTGGATAACGGAACGAAACTGTACTTTCTTTTGAAATGAAGACGCCCCAAATGCCGCTGACGTTTTGACTCTCCGGATTTTCCGGGTTCATATCGACCGAATAGCATGCGACCAGAAAGGAAAACATTATTAAAGAGAAAATCAGCAAAGCAGCAGTTTTCCGCATCGTACGCCTCCATTCGGAATATATTTGGATGTCGACCATGAAATTCCGAGTCCATCAAGAAAAATCGTTCATGTCATAATCAATGGATGGATAAAAAATGCTTCTTC
>DAOLNX010000051.1:17726-23009 GCA_035416785.1 Smithellaceae bacterium
CGGATGCCGAATGAAGAAAAGCAAAGTTGGATGATTTCAGCCAAGATCCTTGTTTTATGGGGATAATTCCCCAGTTTGGAAAGCGCCAAATCCCTTTTCCACGATTCAGCATGGATAAGACCGGATACCTTCATATCGGGAAGCCTGCTGATGAGAGTCAAAGCGCGGGTAAAATAATTTTCCGGCCGATAGGTTTCTGCCAGAACCCGTTTATATCCTGCGATCAGTTTTTCCGCCGGCATCACCGGCACAAAGTTCAGCGCGATATCCACATTGTCGCCACTGTGCGGATTTTCTGCTGTCAGGTGCCGGCCTTCCCGTTCCAGACGGGTGTAAAGGTCGGTGTTCGGCATGGCCGCGAGCAGGCCGGTCATGCTTTGCGCAATGCCATTGCGCGCGATAAATGCAAGCTGGCGGTCGAACACATCCTCCGTATCCGTATCAAAGCCGAAAATAAATCCGCCCATCACTTCCATGCCTGCCTTCTGTATTTTTTCAATGGCGGCATCCATGTCGCAGGATGCGTTTTGATTTTTCTGAGTTGCCCGAAGAGTATCCGCATCCGGCGATTCAATGCCGACAAACACCGAAGTGAATCCGGATTGGGCCATCAGATTCAAGAGTTCATCATCTTTGGCCAGGTCAATGCTTGCTTCGGTGAACAGCATATAAGGATATTGATGCTGTTGCTGCCATGCGGCCAGCAGACGAAGCATTTGCTTGACGACTTTTCTGTTGGCGATAAAATTGTCGTCCACGATAAACAAGCGGCCGCGATAGCCTGTCGCGTAAAGGGCTTCCACTTCGCGCATAAATTGTTCCGGCGTTTTTGTGCGCGGAATGCGGCCGAACATCTGGATAATGTCGCAAAATTCGCAGTTGAAAGGGCAGCCGCGGGAAAACTGCAGCGCCATGGAAGCATAGTCATAGGGTTGAATCAGATCGAAGCGCGGTGGCGGAGTCAGCGTAAGAGGCGGCTTATCTTTGTTGTCATACACTTTGATCGCGCAGCCATTTTCAAAATCCCTTAGAAAACGGGGCAGGTTGTTTTCGGCTTCATAAAGAATCAGATGATCGATCTTGTCCGATTCCAGATAATCGTGTTCGGGCCTGCCGTAAGCCGACTGGACCAAAGGGCCGCCTGCCACAACGGTTTTGCCAAGACTTTTGCCAAGATTCACGATCTTTAAAAAAGACTCCCGGTGAATCCACATGCCGGTCAGAAAAATGATGTCGCTTTGCTCAATAACCTGAATATCCAGGTCGCGAACATTCAAATCCAACAACGTTACCTGATAGTTTTCGGGAAGCATAGCCGCCACAGTCATCAACCCCAGCGGCGGCATAACCGTTTTGAATCCGGCGGCTTTAAGCGCGCTTTCGTGACTCCAGAAAGTTTGAGGGGTCTTCGGCTGTATCATTACGACATGGAATGTTTTCATTAGATACTCCTTTCAATATTTTTTGGTGATGAGAAAAAATTACAACGGGACGGCTTGCCGCTTTTCGGAAATTCTTTTTTCCATTGCCTCATTTTAAATCCGCCACATGCTCAGTCATTTTTTTTGCATCATTACCTTGCTCTTTTATGTGATTATATATTGTGTTATAATTAATGTCAAATAAAAAAGCAAAATAATAAGCAAAAAAATAGTAATAATAAATGCAATACGTTGAATAGCGTATCGTCTTGAGATACGTGATGTCATCAGATCCGCTAAAATCCAAAAGACTTTATGCCTTGATATTGACCAGAAACGCTGTTATAGATTTTCTCAAATTTTGAGAGATCAATTCATGCTGAAAAATAAAAAAATTGTTTTAGGAATAACGGGCGGTATTGCCGCTTATAAAGCGGCCGAGTTGACCCGAGCCCTGATCAAGGTAGGCGCGCAGGTCAAAGTGATCATGACGCAAAGCGCAATGGAGTTTATTACCCCTTTAACTTTGCAGACCCTTTCACAGGGACCGGTCTATACGGATATGTTTGCCGCAACAACGCAATGCGACATTGCGCACATCGCGCTGGCGGATTTTGCGGACGCCTTTGTCGTTGCGCCTGCCACGGGCAATGTCATTGGGAAAATCGTATCCGGAATTGCCGACGATCTTTTGACGACAACGATTATGGCGCAAAATAAGCCGACCCTGATTTGTCCGGCCATGAATGACAAAATGCTGTCGAATCCGGTGGTTCAGGAAAATATCCGAAAACTCCGGCAGTTTGGTTATTCGGTGATGGAAAGCGGGGTGGGCGAACTGGCCTGTAAAACCTCGGGTTCTGGACGTTTGCCGGATATTCCGGATATTCTGGATGCACTGGAAGGTCTGTTGTCGCCAAAGGATTTTGATGGTGAAAAAGTGCTGATTACTGCCGGTCCGACGGAGGAACCGATCGATCCGGTGCGGTACATTACCAATCGCTCCTCCGGGAAAATGGGTTACGCATTGGCCGGGGCGGCTCATCACCGAGGGGCCCGGGTGACGCTGATCAGCGGGCCGACGAAATTATTGCCTCCGCCTGTGGAAAAAACGGTTTTTGTGCGCACTGCGCTGGAAATGCATCAGGCGGTTCTGGAGTATTTTGCGGATCAAACGGTGATCATCAAAGCCGCGGCGGTGGCCGATTACCGGCCAAAATCGGAAGCTCTTGAAAAAATTAAGAAAAATCAGGGAATGACCGGCATCGATCTTGTACGCAATCCGGATATTATTGCGGAGGTCGGCACAAAGAAGCACAAAGCGATTCTGGTGGGATTTGCCATGGAGACTCAGGATCTTCTGGCCAATGCCCATCAAAAAATGGTCAATAAAAACATGGATATGATTGTTGCCAACAGCCTGAAAGAAGAGGGGGCCGGTTTCCAGACGGACACTAATGTGGTTACCATTCTGGACGGTGAGGGCAACGTGGTGAAACTGAACAAAATGTCCAAAATCGAGGTGGCGCACCGGATTCTGGATCACATTAAACAGCTGGATAAAAATAAGAGAGTCAGGGCGAAAACATGACACAAGCTTCAGGGCCATCGTCGCAATCCATCAGAAACGAGTTGCTGTCACTGGTGAAAACCGTTAAGGGACAGGTTCTGAATGCGGACAATCTATATGTAGCGGTTGATTGGAACCAATCCGCATCGGCCGGTCATGAGGAAATACCTGTCGGGAATTCCGGCGACTCCTTTGATGTTCTGCTGCGGGATATTGCAGGATGTACACAGTGTGCGTTGGCAAAGACCAGAAAGAAGGTTGTCAGCGGAGACGGCGATCCGGCGGCAAAACTTGTTTTTGTTGGCGAGGCTCCGGGCGCCGATGAAGATCAGCAGGGGCTTCCCTTTGTGGGCCGGGCGGGGCAGTTGCTGACGGATATTATCCGGGCAATGGGACTAGATCGTAAAAATGTGTATATCTGCAATATTCTGAAGTGCCGTCCACCGGGAAACCGCAATCCACTTCCGGATGAAATCCGTCTGTGCGAGCCTTTTTTAAAGCGTCAGCTTCAGTTGATTTCTCCGCAGATCATCTGTGCGTTGGGCGCTTTTGCGGCAAAGACGCTTTTGAAGACAGAAACGCCGATTACAGCGTTACGCGGACGTTTTCATACGTATGAAGGGATTCCGCTCATGCCGACGTATCATCCGGCGTATCTTTTGCGCAATCCGCAGGCAAAAAGGCAAGTATGGGAAGACATTCAGTTAATCATGAAGGAAATGGGACTGAATCCGTGATGGCATTGCGCAAAAGAGGGTTGGACATGATAAAAAAAAGTTTGGCAATGGTTTTGTTGGTTCTGCTTTGTGTGTCCGGACTCGCTTTCGGGCAGGAAAAAAGACCTTTGTTTCATGTGATGAAACTGGAAGGGGTGATCACTTCGCCTTCGGCGAAATATGTGGCCGAAAATCTGGATGAAGCACAAAAGGTAGGGGCGGAAGGCTTGATCATTTTACTTGATACTCCCGGCGGTTTGGACACAGCCATGCGGGATATCGCGAAAAGTATCCTCAATTCACCATTGCCGGTCATTGTTTATGTTTCTCCTTCCGGAGCGCGAGCCGCTTCGGCAGGCGTGATTATCGCTCAAGCCGCGCATGTGGCCGCTATGGCGCCCGGAACCAATATCGGGGCTGCTCATCCGGTCGCCATCGGTATCGGCGGCGCGGAAATGGACAAAACCATGTCCCAAAAAGTTGAAAATGACGCGGCGGCTTATGCGCGCAGCATTGCCAAAACCAGAGGTCGCAGCGAGGAGTGGGTGGAAAAGGCGGTGCGCAAAAGTGAATCGATTACGGCGGATGAAGCCTTGAAACTCAATGTCATTGATCTTGTGGCGCCGGACATGGACAAATTGCTGGCGGCGATTGATCAGAGAGAAGTTACTGTCGCCGGAAAGAAAAGAAAAATAAACTCGGCTCACGCGATTGCTTCCACAAAAAAAATGGGGACGCGGCAGGGCATTTTATCGACGATATCCGACCCCAATATTGCCTATTTGCTTTTACTGATCGGGTTGGCTGGTTTATATTTTGAATTTTCCACACCGGGAGCCATTCTGCCCGGAGTAATCGGCGGCATCTCCCTGCTTCTGGCTTTTTTCGGCCTCTCCACCCTGCCGGTAAGCTACACGGGAATTTTGCTGATTATTTTCAGTATTATTTTGTTTATTGCCGAGATCAAAGTTATGAGTCACGGCATGTTGACGGTAGGCGGAGTCATATCGCTGGCGCTGGGCTCCTTTATGCTTTTTGATACGTCCGAACCGGCATTGAAAATATCTTTGCAGGTTTTGCTTCCTGCGGTCCTTGTCGCTTCCGGTTTTTTTATTATTGTGATCATTCTGGCAATCAAAGCGCAGATGAGGAAACCTTATTCTGGGACGGAGTCCATGATTGAAGGACGGGGAGAAGCAAAAACGGATATTAACGGCGAAGGAAAAGTTTTTTTTCAGGGAGAATACTGGACGGCACAAAGCGATCAGTTTATTCCTCAAGGAGCAAAAGTGAAGATTCAGCGGGTGGATGGCCTGCATCTGATTGTGGAAGAAGTGAAAGAAAGATCATAAAATAAAAGAAATAGGAGGTTGGATTATGCCGGGTGTGTTTCCTTTGCCCATGATTGTTGTGATTGTTCTGGTGGTGATGTTTCTCGCGTCGGCGATCAAGATCCTCAATGAGTATGAACGGGCGGTTCTTTTTCGTCTGGGACGAATTCGCGACATCAAAGGACCCGGTTTGATTATCATTATTCCCGGCATTGATAAAATTGTCCGGATCGACATGCGGACCA
>DAOLNX010000052.1:0-22910 GCA_035416785.1 Smithellaceae bacterium
ATAACTGGCTTGATTTCTGCTAGTTTTTTCGCTGCCGTCAAGGGATTTCACTATGAAATGAAGGAGGAGTTATGAAGCGCTGTGACGATTTGGGTTCTCATTTATCCAAAAAAGGAAAAGGCTTTCTGAGGAAAGGGCCATGTTTAAAGGCCATGATGATTGTTTTTCTGTTGGTGCTGGGAATTATTTCTTCAGTCCCGGCATCGGCAGGTCCTATTTCCGATGATGCGAAGGCCAAGATCACGGCCGCCATGACCAAAATGGGTGTCGGTGATGTTCAAAACGATTGGAACATCGCGATTCCCATGACCAAAGCACAAAACCCTGTCGGTTACGACTGTAATATTTATATTACGGCTTTGCATCATAAAGCGCCGGTTGCCGGAACCAATAGCATCAAACGCCCGACCATTTTGGTGGCAACTGGTTATCATCGCGATATTATAGGTACTTTGTTTGCGGTTATCGGATTCTTGCCTCATGAGTATAATGTGGTTGTGCTGGATATGCGTGGCACAGGTTCCGCGGAAGGCGTCTGGGATCCGTTAAGCCCGATAGAAGCTTATGATGTTGCTTATTTGATTGACAAGTGGATTCCCTCCCAGCCTTGGTCTGATGGTAAAGTCGGCATGATTGGCGGATCTTACATGGGCATTATTCAGTATCTGGCATCCGGTCTTATTGAGCAGGTAAACGGTGTTCCGACACACCTCAAAGCCATTGCTCCGCTTTCCGCTTATAATGACGTATGGAAAGACATCGCCATGCACGGTGGCAATTTTGATCTGGAATTCATGGGAATCTGGATTGTTCTCACAGATTTCCTCAGCATTTTGCCTCCGGACTTGATTTTGGGCGGCGTTGCGGCGGAAGGCTTTAATCTGACCGATCTCCAGAATGCAATGGCTATCTGGGGGCAGCACTTCAAACAGCTTACGGTGCCCCTGAGCTGGATTATGAATCCAGACAGTCTGAAGAAAAACGACTGGTATGAAACAAAATCTCCCATGCTGTATTGGCCGGATAAGCCGGCGGGTGGCTGGAATTTTGCAGGTATGCCTGCTCAGGTAGGTGGTGGCGTAATTCCCTCTAAACTTCCCGTTTTTACGGCAACCGGCTGGTTTGATATTTTCACCCGGGGGTCATTCCTGAATTATGAATACGGTTTGAAAAATCATGCCGCAAGCGACAAATGCATGATCGTGGGTCCCTGGTATCACATTGAAGCCGCCTTCATGTTCACCGGCGTTAACGGCATGGGGTTGATGGGAAAGAATTTTCTGTTCACGTGGGATGTCATTCGCCGCTGGATGGATTGGAGAATCAAGGGGAAGCAGGATCCTTTTATGCAGCAGTTTCCGGTGATCCTGTATGTTTTGGGTGAAGAAAAATGGCGTGCGGAAAAATCCTGGCCTCTGCCGGCATCCAGACTTTCGGATCAAACCTATTATCTTTCCAAAGCCAAACCTTCTTTGATTTTCGGTGACTGGTTTGGCGTGACCAACCTTGTGAACAATTACAAAATGGTTTCCAGCACTTCGACCACCGATTATAACAATGTTTTCCTGGGCATTAAAACCCCCAAAGCTAATCCGGTCCTTTACCACAATCCGATTGCGCTCAACGGTGTCTGGTCCCGTTCTGCCCAGCGCTGGTTTGGTTTTTCTCCTCTGACCATGATTACCCAGCTATCGAAATATGTTGCGAAGATTGATATGGATCCCGCTCTCCCCTGGGAAGATGAGAGAAACGATGAAACAGGCGTTCTGACGTTTACCACAGAGCCACTCTCCAGCGATCTGGAAATTTCCGGATCCCTGAAGTTGACCTTCTGGGCGAAAACCAAATTCACCCAGCCTTTGACCCAGGCAGGCATCGATATGTTTTTAAACCAGATCAAAAGCAGGTTCAATGTGGGAACGGCTGATAATGCGGTTCTGGCGATGGCCGACAGAAAGGATGTTCAGTGGGTGATTGAAGTCAATGATGTGTTCCCCAACGGGCGTGCCAGAAACATCACTTCAGGCTGGCTCTCCGCCGCTTTCCGACCCTATAACCCGGCGAACCCCACGCAGGTTGACCCGTCATACAAGGCATTTGATCCTTTTTACAGTTTCTCTGAAAAGAATCCCAGTCCGATTGCCGAGGATCAGCTCTATCAGTATGTGGTTGAAATCTGGCCCACGACCAATGTCTTCAAGAAGGGACATCGTGTCCGGTTGAGCATTTCCGCCTCCGATTTTCCCCATCTTTTCCCGATCATGCGGCCCTCGAAAAACACGATTGTGATTGATGAAAACCATAAGGCCAAGCTGGATTTCAAGGCGGCCAGTAAAAGCGGCGAAGGAACCTTATGGAAGTGGGTTGACGGCAATGTCGGCGATTACATGCTGACTCATAAGAATTAACTCAAACGTTATCCGGCGCGGTCTTTCCCCGAGAAATCGCGCCGGATAACGCATTAAGATTTCACTGATAATCCTACAGACACACTCTTGAAACCTGCTTGAAATCCGTGATTCCTTCGAATATTTTCACGACTCCATCCATGCGCA
Source organism: Smithellaceae bacterium (assembly GCA_035416785.1). Classification (GTDB taxonomy): domain Bacteria; phylum Desulfobacterota; class Syntrophia; order Syntrophales; family Smithellaceae; genus UBA8904. Next base: position 2,556 of record DAOLNX010000052.1, read on the forward strand.
AGGTTCTCATTCCTTCAGCGAGAGCCATATCGATGATATGGTCAACATCCGGATTTTGACGGATGGCCGTTCGAATGGTATCGGAGGCTTCAATAATTTCATGAACCGCAATACGTCCCCGATATCCTGAATTATCGCACTGACTGCATCCGTGGGGTTTGTAGAGTGTCAGGTTCTCCGAATAAGACGGCAATCCATGCTTTTCCGCCCAGGCAGCATTGTAATAGGAGATGAGTTCATTGTATTCCTCCCGTTCCGGATGATAGGGGCTTTTGCACTTATCGCAGAGTCTGCGGGTCAGTCGCTGTGCAATAATGCCCAGAATGGCACCCGCAAAGTTATAAAAGGGAATACCCATGTCTATAATTCGGGTGATGGTTTCCGCCGCGCTGTTGGTGTGGAGGGTACTGAAGACGAGGTGACCTGTGAGAGAGGCTTCCAGCGTGATCTTTGCCGTTTCCACATCGCGCATTTCTCCGATCATGATCACATCCGGGTCGGCTCTCATAAAAGAACGGAGCGCCTCGCTAAAAGTGAAGCCGATTCTACTGTTGACCTGAACTTGCTTGAGACCCGCTTGCCGGATTTCCACCGGGTCTTCGGCGGTCCAGATAGCGATTTCCGGCTTGTTGATATGTCCCAGCGCTGAGTGTAGTGTTGTTGTTTTTCCGGAACCGGTCGGGCCGACACACAGAACAACTCCCTGCGGCTTGCCGAGCATTCTTTTAAAGGCCTGATAATTATGTGGAGAAAGCCCAAGTTCTTGAATAGCCACCGGTTTGGATTTTGCCAAAATCCGCAAAACGATGTTTTCGTTGTTATCGACGGTTGGGGTGACTTCCACACGAAACTCAACTTTCTCATTGCGGATGCGCACCATGAATTTACCGCTCTGGGGTCTTCGATGCTCTGAGATGTCAAGGTTGGATATAATCTTAATCCTTGATATAATTCCTCTTTTGCTTTTCTCCGGAATGGCGTAGGCGTTTTGGCAGATGCCGTCCACCCGGAAGCGCACCAAAAAAGGCTTTCCCGGCAGGCCCGAGTCGAAATGAATATCAGACGCTCTGCTGTTGTAAGCATCCACAAGAATTCGATTGACCAGGGCGATGACTTCCGAGTCAATGACCTGAGTGATGTCCTCTTCCTTTTCTTCTTCCTGTAAATCCGAAATATCAATGCTGAGCGACCTTTCCATCGCCTCTTTACGTTCAATGCCCGAACGGTTTAAAACCATTTCACTGTCCGGTTGTCTGAAAAGTTCGTCAATGTCTTCCGGAGCGGCCAGGTTCAAAACGGTTTCGCTCTTCATGCCGAAAAGTTTTTTCAACGCGTCCATCAGAGTCAGGTCAAAAGGATTGGACAGAATAAAAGCTCTTTCCTTTTTTTCATCCATCATGGCCACTACTCTGTTTTCTCGGGCAAAATTTGTTGGAATCACTCCCAGAAGAAGTCGTTCCGGTTCGACCTGAGAAATCAGCGGAAAGGAAAGAAATTCGGCAATCCATGCGGCCATTTGTCTTTGGGGAACTTGAATGAGTTCGCAGATCTTGTAGATATCTGCGGGCGCGGTGGCGGTCAGGCGCTCACGGATTTCCGGGGAGGGATGGATCAAATCTATTAGTGACTGCTTGAAGCGGGAGAAAATCGCGGGCGGCAGAAGTCCTTCTGTGCGAAATCCAGTTCTATCTTTGAGCTTTTGCCAGCGGATTCTTGTTTTGAGCTGTTCCCCGATTTTATTCAACAAAATGCTTTTTTTCACCGGCTTGGAAATGTAGTCTGCCGCGCCGACGGCAAACGACTTGGCCCGGTTGACCTCATCGTCCAGAGCGGTCAGAAAGATCACAGGAATATAGGAGGTTTCTGCATTGTTTTGTAGCTGGGAGCAAATTTCGTATCCGTCGCTTCCCGGCATTACGACATCCAGAAGGATCAGGTCGGGTTGCTTTTGAATGGCTTCCTCCAGTCCCAGATTGCCATCAGCCGCCAGGGTAACCGAGTAGCCGGCGTCGGTCAGTATCTTTTCTAAAAGTGTAAGGATTTCATGATCGTCGTCAATGCAGAGAATGACAATTCCCGAATCATTTTTTGCTGGCATAATGAATCTCCCTTTTGACAGGTGGCGGTTTTGAAGATATCCCTGCTTTCTCTGTCTTGTTCCTTTCTTTCAAAAAAATGTATGCTTTTTATTTCTTGCAGGATTTCTCGCCGAAAATCAAATCCTGCTTTCGAATAAAGACTTCCGTGTCGGGTGGAACGGATTGTGTCAACCAGACATTTCCTCCAATGACGGATCTTTCGCCGACGATGGTCTTTCCTCCCAGTATGGTGGCATTGGCATAGATGGTAACATCATCCTGGATGGTGGGATGACGTTTTTGACGCCGCAATCTGTTGACTTCGGAACCTGACAGAGAAATTGCTCCCAGGGTAACTCCCTGATAAATGCGTACCCGGTTGCCAATGGTGGAGGTTTCGCCGATGACCACACCAGTGCCGTGATCAATAAAAAAACTTTCGCCGATATGGGCTCCCGGATGTATGTCAATACCGGTCCTGCTGTGGGCATATTCGGTCATTATTCTTGGGATCAGGGGGACATTCAGATGATAAAGTTGATGAGCGATCCGATAGATCGTGATGGCCCGGATACCAGGATAACTGAAGATGATTTCATCATAGCTTTTGGCGGAAGGGTCGCCGTCGAGGGCGGCGCGGATGTCTCCGGCCAGCATTTCTCGCAACTGCGGCAGTTTCTGGAGAAATTCCAGGGATAAACGGTGGCCCAGCGGTTCGCAATGTACGCACGTTGAATTTTGTCGGATGCAGTCATGCCGGATGGCCCGGATCACCTGCTCGGACAGGCTTTCATAAAGGCCGATCATCTGTTGACCGAGATAGTATTCCAGATTGATGGAATCCAACCGGGTGTGGACAAAATATCCCGGATACAGAATCAATGCCAGGCGGTGCAGGACATCGATTACCGCTTCCCGGTGCGGTATCGGCTCGGCGCTGACGTGATCAAAACATCCGCCCCTGCCGCACGATTGAACAAGTTCATCAACAATCGCCGGCACTTCATCGCGGTAACTTTTCGCCGTCTTAATTTCCTTTTTACATTTATCGCCGTTCTTTGATCGCTTCATCAGATTTTAGGGTCCTTCCCACCATTCACCATCCACCATCCACCATCTACCATCCACGATCTACTCCCCCCTACATCCACTTCTATTCACTGTGTCTTGCAGGTTTGATTCCAGAAAGGGGACATTTCCCGCAGGCGTTCGATAATCGGCGGCATCCTTTCTATGACAAAATCGATTTCATCTTCTGTGTTGTAAATACTGAGGCTGAATCGAATGGAACCATGTGCCATGGTAAACGGCACACCCATCGCACGCAATACATGGGAGGGCTGCAAGGAGCCGGATGTGCAGGCTGATCCGGATGATGCGCAAATGCCCAGCTCGTTCATCAAAAGCAGAATCGCTTCGCCTTCCACATACTCAAAGCTGATATTCGTTGTATTCGGCAGGCGATGGTCTTTATCGCCGTTAACGCGGCATTGTGGGATTTTTTTCAAAAGCTCCTGTTCCAGTTTATCCCTCAGGCGCCGGATTTCGTTATTTTCCTTTGCCATGTTTCGTGCGGCAAGCTCACAGGCCCGGCCCAAACCGATAATGCCGGCGCTGTTTTCGGTTCCTCCCCGACGCTCTTTTTCCTGGTGACCGCCGATCAAAAAGGGTGAATATTTGGTTCCGCGCCGGACATAAAGAACGCCGATGCCTTTGGGCGCATGCAGTTTGTGTCCGGAGACAGAAAGCATGTCGATGACATTGTTTTTCATATCGATGGGAATTTTTCCCACGGCCTGAACGGCATCCGTGTGAAAAAGAACGCCTTTTTCATGCGCCATCTTTGCCGCCGCCTCGACCGGGAAAATCACTCCCGTTTCATTGTTTCCCCACATTAGGCTGACAATCGCTGTATCCGGCGTCAGACTTTTCTCCAGATTTTCCAGATCCAGAAGGCCGTTTTTATCCACAGGAAGCTCCGTGATTTTGTAGCCTTGCGTGTTTAAAGACGAGCAAAGGGCGCGAATGGCCGGATGTTCGACCCTGCTGATGATGATATGTTTCCTGTCCGGCCGGGTCAATAAAGCTGAACGAATGGCCGCGTTGTCACTTTCGGTGCCGCAGCTGGTGAAAACGATTTCGTCCGGCAGGGCACCTAAAAAAGCAGCGATTTTTTCACGGGCTGTGCGGATACTTTGTCCGACCTGTCCGCCGAATGTGTGCATACTGGATGGATTACCGTATAATTGTGTGAAATAGGGAAGCATCGCTTCTAAAACTTCATCTGCTACTTTGGTTGTTGCATTGTTGTCCAGATAAATGCTTTTCATTTGGCTGCCTCCTCCACGGTGATTTCTGGTGAAACCAGTTCCTTCAACCGGTGCTCTACAAAATGCTTCAGGGTGATATCCGCTGCTTTGCAGGTAGCGCAGGCGCCGCGCGTCGCGACAAGAACACGGTCTCCGATAATGTCAATAATTTCAATGTCTCCGCCATCCTGTTTCAGGGAGGGTCGAATTTCCTTGTCGATGGTTTCTTCGATCATCCGGATTTTTTGCAGATTTGTAAGCCTCGGTTTCATCTCGGCTTTTGGCTCGGCTTTCACCTTTTCCAGAATTTGGAAAATCGCATCCTGACACAAACCGCACCCGCCGCCTGCCTTTGTGTAGTTGGTGACATCTTCTACGGTTGTCAGATGATTTTCGCTTATCGCCCGTTCGATCTCCTTGTCTGTTACGCCGAAACACTCGCAAATAATTTTTGCTCCCGCCTCTAATGGTTTTGCTCCCCGGTAGTTTTCTATAGCTTTTTCAAGGGCTTGCTTACCCATGACCGAACAGTGCATCTTTTCGTCCGGTAATCCTCCTAGAAACTGCGCGATGTCCTGATTGCTGACTTTCAGAGCTTCGTCAACGGTCATGCCCTTAATCATTTCCGTCAGTGCAGACGATGAGGCAATGGCGCTTGCGCAACCAAATGTTTTAAATTTCGCATCCTTGATGCGCTTATTTTCATCCAGCTTAAAGGTGAGCTTAAGAGCATCTCCGCAGGCGAGCGATCCTACTTCGGCCACTCCGTCCGGATTATCGATTTCTCCCACATTGCGCGGGTTTAGAAAATGTTCTTTCACCTTATCTGTATATTCCCACATAAGCACTCCTTCGTTCGATTTGAATGGATCTGTTTGCTTTCCTTACACTCTGCATTCATTTACTTCTATCGTAATATGCGCTAATTCATGCATATTATTCAATCGTTCTTTATATTCCTCAATGGATATATTTCTGGCCGTGACCAGAGACACGATGCAGGCATACTTATTTTGCGATACTTTCCAAATGTGTAAGTCGCATATTTTAGAATCCCCATCGGATTCGATTTCCTTTTTAATTTCATCAATGATTGGATTATCCGTTTCACGTTCCAGCAAAATACTACCGGTATCTTTCAGTAAAGACAATGACCAGTGAATGATTAAGCCTGCGCCAACCACTCCCATTAACGGGTCTAGCCAATTGATTGAAAAATACTTTGCGCCCAGTAACGCTGTAATGGCCAGGACAGACGTTAAAGCATCCGCCACAACATGCAGATATGCCGATTTCAAATTTAAATCTTCATGATGATGGAGATGTTCATCTTCTTCGTGATGACGGTTTTCATGTTCATGAGCATGACCGCCATGATTGAGGATTACGGCGCAAACAAGATTTATCGACAAACCTAAAATCGCTACAAACAATGCCTGATTGTAATAAATGGGCAGGGGATTCATCATTCGTTCAACGGAAGAATAAATCATGATTAATCCCACCAGTCCCAGCACAATGGCGCTCGTGTAAGCGCCCAGAATCTCAATTTTCCATGTTCCAAATGTAAAGGTTTCATCTTTTGCGTATTTTCTTGCCGCGATGTAGGAAATGAGGGATATTCCCAGAGCAAACGCATGGGTTCCCATGTGCCAGCCATCAGCCAGCAGAGCCATGGAATTGGAAATCCATCCAAACAATATTTCAGCAACCATTGTAATCAGGGTAATGATCACAACGATTAATGTTCGTTTTTCTATTGCTTTCTTATTGACGTTGAATATGTGCTGATGTTGCCATAATTCGATTTGTTCGTTATGCATTTAATTTTCCTTGATGATCGTTCTTTCCATCCCGATCTTCCAATGACGTTCCTGCATTTTAGCGAATAAGCAAAAATATACAAGGTGTTTACTTGTCTGAAACAGGAACTCCAAAACTCGTGAATCTGATTTTAAAACCATGCCTGTCAGCCAATGCTTTGATCCTGGCCACTTTATGCAAATCCGGTTGAAAACCGATCGAGAAATCTTCCTGTGTCTGGCCCTCAAACGCGAGGATCATGGTTTCGGCCATGCAGGCGTATATAAATCCTTTCCGGATCGGTAACTTTAACCCGATAGTCGCTGCCGGAGGGGGTTCGATCACCGCTCCATCGATCAAAAGAATGTCTTTGCGTTTTTGGCAGATTTCATAGGGGATGTTGCGTGGTGAAGGTATATCGCAAATGATAGCACCCTTTTTGAGATTACCGGCCGTAACCGCGGAAGGAACTTCAATGGCGGAAGTCGTAAAGATGATCACATCGGCTTCCCGGATACCCGTTTCCAGGGACATTTCCTTGACAATAATATGAGTTTTTGATTTCTGATGAATAAGAAATTCTTCCTGGTCTTTCAGCCTGCTGCTATTCTTTGCGAAGAGAATAATTGTATCCGCCTTGTTGAGAAATCCCAGAGCCAAATTTTGACCGATGGCGTTTGTCGCTCCCACAATCGCCACTTTTGCTTTGGCAATGTCAACTTTACGTAAACAGACTGCCTGCTCCACCGTTTCCAGAATGGCGGCTGAGGCTAGACTTGCGCCGGTTGTGATGGCAACAGGCGTTTTGTCGGCGGTTATCTGAGCGCCTCTGCCGGCAATGCCCATCAAAGCCCCAAGCCCGATAACCTGAGCGCCTGTTTGCTCTCCCAGTTTCACCGCTTTCCATATTTTATGCAAAGCTATTTCTTCCCTCATCGCCAGGATTTGCCGGGAAAGCAATGGACAGACAATAAAGTATCCATCGATTTGTGCGCCCTGAGCGGAGCGCAGGTTCTTTGCATAATGAATTTTTAGCGGCGGCAGCATCCGCAGAATGATTTTGAGCAGGACGGGGGGCGCTAGCCTGGACAGGCCGCAATAGTCATGAATATTCCGTATGTCGAAAGGATTCAAAATAAACGCAAACCTATTCATGCAACATGGCTCCAGGCGGATTGACGATCGATGTGTCTTTGCATGGTCCGGTCATCACTTTACGGTATCCTCTGCATTCTTATTCTATTACTTCCGTTATCTGCTTTGCCGTGATAATTTCGATCGAGGCTCCGACTTTTATTTGGCCGCCGGACAATACTTTCGCGAAAATCCCTTCCCGGGGCATGACGCAGTCTCCGACCGTATAAAAGATATTGCACCGGTTATGGCAGACCTTGCCGATCTGGGAGACCTCCAGCAGAACTTTATCGCCGACTTTCAGTCTGGTGCCGATGGGAAGCAGCGGAAGATCAATGCCTTCTGTTGTGAGATTTTCCGCGAAATCTCCATATTTTACGTCCAATCCCTTCGCCCGGATCTTGTCAATGCTTTCCCTCGCCAGAAGGCTCACCTGCCGGATGCCCGGCTCTGCATGGGCATCGTTTACCAGACCAAGATTTTCTAAAAAGAGACCGCAATCAATGTTATTCTTTTTCTCACCTTTTTTTTGCGAAATATTGACGGCCAGAATCTTACCGCACGTTTTCTTCATAGGCATCATTCCTCTTTGAACAATAGATTCTTGAAACTCAGACTTCCTAAATCAAACGATCTTCACCGGAATAGACGTATCCGGAATGACTGCGCACGTAACCCAGAAGCGTTACGTTGTATTCCCTGGCCAGACTGACCGCCGCGGCTGTCGGCGTAGATCTGGAAACGAGCGCCGGCGCGCCCATCCGGATGACTTTCGTGATGATTTCCGAAGACACCCTGCCGCTGACAAACAGGATTCCCCTCTCTACCAGATTCATTTTTCTGTTTTTCAGGAGGACGCCCGCTATTTTGTCGAAGCAGTTGTGCCTTCCGATGTCTTCGTTGAAGACGGAAAAATCAGGATGCCTGAAAAGCACGCTGTGAACCCCTCCCACGGTCTTGTATATGTCTGATTGACGCTCGAATTCTTGCATGTCGCTCAGGATGGTGAAAATTGAAAATTTATTCCGCCCGTCAACCGGCATGAATTTATCATGCTTCAGCGGATTGATATAAGTAAAACACTTGCCGCAGCCGGATGTTACGCTCCGCAGGCTCTCGCATTTCTCGACGGATCGTCCGGTTGCAAGATCAATCATGACAGCAAAGAGGCGCTCGTTATAGGAAATGGAAGCAATATCGTCGATGGTATCGATGACCCCTTCGCTGTAGAGAAAGCCAAGAGCTAATTCTTCAGTCAGTTGATTGAGGCAAAGAAGCGATGCGTATTCCGTGCCGTTGATGTATATTTTTAAGGATATTTCACCGATAACCGGTTTTTCAACCTCGCAGAAAGTGATTTTCTGATTGTCGCACCGGATTTCCTGAACCAGCAAAGAGTTGTATAAGGTCTCATCCATTTTTTTCAGCCCTTCATAATCGGTCATATTTTGCCGCAACTGTCATTCGTTAATACGAAAACGGCATTCAAAGCCAGCAGATTCGGCCAGAAGCGAATCTTTTCTTTTTCCCCCAGATAATGGGCCTCCACAATCCGGATATTTTTCCCCTCGCAAAAACCCTTGAAATCCGTGATGCTCAGGAATCGCACGTTGGGTGTGTCAAACCAGCAATAGGGCAGAGATCCGGTAATGGGCGCCTTTCCCTGAAAAAACAGCATGAGCCGCGACCTGATAAAGGCGAAGTTGGGAAAGCCGACGATGACCTTCCGGCCGATCCGCAGCGCCTCGTGGATAACGTCATCCACTTTTTTCACCTGCTGCATGCTCTGGTTCAGAATCACGTAGTCGAAGGAGTGATCCGGAAATTCCCTCAGACTGTTTTCAATGTCGTCGTGATAAACGCTCAAGCCTTTTTTGACGCATTCCCGGATAGCTTTTTCATCCAGCTCAATGCCCTGGGCCCGGACATGCTTGTCGCGGACCAGCGGATATAAAAGCTCGCCCTCACCGCAGCCCAGGTCCAGAACGCGCGAGCCGTTTTCCACGATGGAATAAATAATCCTGTGATCCAGAGTGGTTTCTTCAGTTTTCATGATGGTCTGCCACCAGGTATCCGTTGAAAGTCTTGTCCAGAAAATGTTTGATCAGGGTGGTCTGCTCTTCCACCTCAATCAGAAAAGCGTCATGGCCGTAAGTGGAAGTCAATTCACAGTAAGTGGCGTCCACATGCCGCCTCTTCAGGGCGCGGACGATTTCCTGCGACTGGTAGGGGGGATAAAGCCAGTCCGTCTTAAACGAGATGATCAGAAACCGCGTATCAACGTCTCTTCCGGGCGGGAGAAGCTTTCCTCCCGATAGATCAAGGTAATCCATGGCTTTGGTAATATAGAGATAGGAGTTAGCGTCAAAGCGCTTGACAAAATTGGCGCCGCGATAGCGCAGATATCCCTCCACTTCAAAATCCGCGTCCAGTCCGAAGCTGAAGGAATCATTCTTCAGTCGCCGGGAAAACTTCTCCTCCATGGACTGGTCGCTCATGAAGGTGATATGTCCGATCATGCGGGCGACGGAAAGACCTTTTTCTGGCTGTCCGTGTTCATAATAATTACCCTCGCGCCAGGCCGGGTCCGCCATGATGGATTGCCGGATCACTTCATTGAAGGCAATCTGCTGCGGCGAATGCTTGAGAGCCGTGGCAATAGGAATGGCGGATTTCACCCGCTCCGGATATGAAGACACCCACTGCAGGACTTGCATCCCGCCCATGGAGCCGCCCGCCACGCACAGTAATCTGTCAATGCCCAGATGGTCAATCAGATGCCGCTGCGCATGAACCATGTCGGCCACGGTAATAAACGGAAAGGTCAGCGCGTAGGGCTTGCCCGTTTCCGGATTGATTGATGAAGGTCCCGTTGAGCCTTTGCAGCCGCCAATGACATTGGAGCAGATGATAAAGTACCGGTTGGTATCGAAGGCCTTTCCCGGCCCGATCAGATCATCCCACCAGCCTTGATCATCTAGCCCTTTGTGGACTCCCGCCGCGTGCGCGTCGCCGGAAAGAGCATGCAGAATAAGAATCGCATTGGATTTGTCCCCGTTCAAGGCGCCATAGGTTTCATAGGCAAGCGTGATGGAGCCCAGCGCATCCCCGTTTTCAAATTGAAATTTGTTGCCGGGTCCGGCAAAAGTATAATGCTTCGTTTCCACGACGCCGACGGAGCTATGATCAATTTTTTCTTGTTTCAATATTTTCATATGAATAATTGATTATTTCTGAAACAGCCAGGTCGAAAGGTACCGTTCACCGCTGTCCGGCAGCAGGACGACGATTCTTTTCCCTTCGGCATCCTTTCGCTTTGCCACTTCCAGGGCAGCCCAGAGTGCCGCGCCGCTGGATATTCCGACCAGGATTCCTTCTTCCTTCGCCAGTCTCCTGGTCGTTTCTCCCGCGTTTTCGTGGGCAACTGTGGTTATTTCGTCAATAATATCCATATCTAACACATCCGGCCGAAAGCCTGCGCCAATTCCCTGAATTTTATGCGGGCCTGGCTTGCCGCCGGATAGAACCGGGGAATCTGCAGGTTCGACAGCAATAATCCTGACGGAAGGCCTTCGCTTCTTGAGGATTTCACCCGTGCCGGTAATCGTGCCGCCGGTGCCGACGCCGGCAATAAAATAATCCAATATGCCGTCCGTATCCCGCCAGATTTCCTCCGCCGTCGTCCGGCGGTGGATTTCGGGATTGGCGGGATTTCTAAACTGCTGAGGCATGAAACTGTCCGGATGCTGTGCCGCCAGCTCTTCCGCCTTTTCAATTGCGCCTTTCATCCCTTTAACGCCATCCGTCAGTACCAGTTCGGCCCCCAGAATGCTCAAGAGCTGCCGCCGCTCCAGGCTCATCGTATCCGGCATCGTCAAGATGAGTCGGTAGCCTTTGGCCGCGCAGACAAAGGCCAGGGCAATGCCGGTGTTCCCACTGGTCGGCTCGATGATAACGGAGTCTTTTTTCAAAATCCCTGATTGCTGTGCCGCCTCAATCATGGCGACGCCGATTCTGTCCTTCACGCTGGACAGAGGATTGAAGGATTCAATTTTCAAAACAATTTCTGCCTTTGTGTCGGCTGCCATTCTGTTGAGACGGACAAGCGGCGTGTCGCCGACGGTTTTTGTAATATCCTCAAATATTTTAGCCATAAGATATTCCTCCTGTTTATACTCGGCCCAAAGCCTGCTCGATGTCCGCGATAATGTCGTCAATGTGCTCAATGCCAATGGACAGGCGGATGAAATCCGGCGTCACGCCCGTGGCCAGTTGCTCTTCAGCGGACAACTGAGAGTGCGTGGTGGATGCCGGATGAATCGCAAGGCTCTTGGCGTCGCCGATATTGGCCAGGTGGGAAATCAACTGAAGCGAGTTGATAAATTTCTTTCCCGACTCCAGACCGCCTTTCACGCCGAATCCGACAATCGCCCCTGCGCCTTTCGGCAGATATTGATCAGCCCGGGCGCGCTCGGGGCTGGATGGAAGCCCCGGATAGCTGACCCAGGCCACTTTGGGATGCTTTTCCAGGCAGCCGGCTACCGCGAGCGCGTTTTCGCAATGCCGGATCATTCTCAGATGCAGCGTTTCCAGTCCCTGCAGAAGCAAAAACGCGTTGAAGGGTGAAAGAGCCGGCCCCAGATCGCGAAGCAGCGTCACCCGCGCTTTGAGAATATAAGCGATATTTCCGACAGGTTTCAGGGCTTCCACAAAATTCAATCCGTGATAGCTGGGGTCTGGATCGGCAATCAGCGGATAGCGGCCGCTGGTCCAGTTGAATTTTCCGGAATCCACGATGAGCCCGCCGAGGGACGTTCCATGACCGCCGATAAACTTTGTTGCGGAATAGACGATGATATCAGCGCCGAAAGCAAACGGTCTGAGAATGTAGGGCGAAACTGTGTTATCGAGAACAAAAGCGATGCCATGCCTGTGAGCAATTGTGGCAATGGCTTCCAGATCTGCCACATCCAGTTTGGGGTTGCCGATGGCCTCCGCGTAAATAGCCTTTGTTTTCGGGGTGATCGCTGCTTCCAGCGCCGCAAGGTCGTTGGATTTGACAAAGTTCACTTTTATGCCCAGACGGGGAAACGTATAATGGAACAAGGTGTAGGTTCCGCCGTAGAGATTGTCCGCCGAGATAATCTCGTCTCCCGCTTGGGCGATGTTCAAGAGTGCCAGCGTAATGGCCGACTGGCCGCTGGCCACGGCAAGCGCCCCGGCGCCGCCTTCCAGAAGGGCGATTCTTTTTTCCAGCACATCTGTCGTCGGATTCATCAGGCGTGTATAGATGTTGCCGAATTCGGAGAGGCCGAAAAGTGAAGCCGCATGATCTGTATCTTTAAACTGATAGGAAGTGGTCTGGTAAATGGGAACGGCGCGCGATCCTGTTGCAGAATCCGGCTCCTGTCCGCCATGTAAAGCAAGAGTTTCCAATTTTAATTTTCCATCGATTTTACTCATGATCTTTCTCCTTGCGCAAAGAAGTGTTTTACTTATGGTTTGTTTTCTATCATTCTTTCCAGGCAGACTCTCGCCCTGGTCATGATGTCTTGGGGCACGGTCACTTCAAACCCCATTTCCTCCAGAGACCATAAGACTTTTTCCAGTGTTGTCCGCTTCATGTTCGGACAGGTTGCCCGCTCCGACGCGGGATAGAATTTTTTTCCGGGATTTTCTTTGCCCAGACGGTGGAGAATGCCGATTTCCGTCCCGATAATAAATTCCTGAATATCCGCTGATTTGACATAATTGCACATTCCCTCCGTGGATAAAACCTGATCGGCCAGGGAGGTAATTCCGGGCGGACACTCCGGATGCACGATGACTTTCGCAGAGGGGTAAAGCTCTCTTTTTCTTGCAATATCTTCCGGTAAAATTTTCCTATGTGAAGGACAATAGCCCTGCCAGATAATAAAATTCCGTCCCGTCCGGTCTGATATGTGCCAGGCGAGGTACTGATCGGGGACAAAAATGATTTCGTCCTCCTTCGCAAAGGTATCGCGGACAATCCTCTCGGCATTGCCGGATGTGCAACAGACATCGCACTCGGCTTTCACCTCGGCGGTCGTATTCACATAACACAGCACTTTTGCTTTCGGATGCTGTGCCTTCAGTTGCCGGAGCCCTTCCGCGGTGATCATGTCCGCCATGGGGCAGCCTGCCTTCGGGTCCGGAAGAAGGACTGTTTTGCTGGGTGACAGGATCTTGGCCGTCTCCGCCATAAAATAAACGCCGCAAAATACAATGATGTCCGCTCTGGTTTTGGATGCCTGAATGCTGAGCCCCAGAGAGTCTCCGACGTAATCCGCGATGTCCTGAATTTCCGGCAGTTGATAATTGTGCGCCAGAATGACGGCGTTTCTATCTTTTTTCAGTTGAAGAATCTTTTCAATCAGTTCCATGGAACACCTCTTGAATTTCGCCACCGCCCAGCACGCAGTCGTCATCATAGAAAACTACCGACTGGCCGGGAGTGATGGCTTCTTGATCTTCGGAAAAAATGACCTTCAGGCGGCCGGACGCCGCCGTCACTTTACAGAGAGCTTCTTTTTTCCGGTAGCGAATTTTCGCTTGCACCTCATCGGGCCAGGTTTGGGCCAACAGATTAACGTCATCCGCAAACAGCCCCCTGGCCAGTAATTCTTTCTTTTCGCCGACGACAATGCGGTTCCTTATGGGATCAATGGACAAAACATAGAGAGGCGTCGGGTGGCTGATTCCCAAGCCTCCGCGCTGGCCGACCGTGTGAAACACAATCCCCCTGTGCCTGCCCAGCACTTTTCCTTGTCTGTCCACGATCGGTCCCGGCAGTTGGGCTCCTGCGCGCTTCAGGATGAACTCCTGATAATTTTTCTGCGTCACGAAACAAATGTCCTGACTCTCCGGCTTTTCGGCAACTGGCAGGGCCTCTTTTTTCGCAATGTCCTTGACTTCCTCTTTTGTCAGGGAGGCCAGGGGAAACAGAATGTGTTCCAGTTTCCCGTAAGGAATCGCGTAAAGAAAATAGGTCTGATCCTTTTTTCGATCCTTAGGCCTCTTTAGAAGATAGCGGTCATCCTTTCTTTCTATGGCCGCGTAATGGCCGGTTGCCAGATAGTCAAATCCCAATCCCAGCGTTTTATTCAGCAGGCTGGAGAATTTGAGGTGGCGGTTGCAATCGACGCAGGGATTGGGTGTTCTTCCCTGCTGATACTCGCTGATGAATTTGGCGATAACTTTTTCCTCCAGTTGATCCGCATAATCCAGCACATAGTGCGCAATCGAAAGCTGGTCGCAGACTCTTCGGGCGTCGTCAATCGCATCGGCACCGCAGCACCTGGCTGAGTCTTCTTCGGCTGCAATGCCCAGACACATCGTGACACCGGCAACGTGGTACCCTTCTTTTTTCAACAGCAGCGCGGCGACGGAGGAATCTACGCCCCCACTCATCGCCACCAGGACTTTTTTCGGCATCTTAAATTCCCTGCATGATGGTATTTTCCGCTTTTTCCTGATTCATTTTGATCAGTGTATCCAGCGTGATCGAATTCAAAGTTTCAGAGATTTTATTTCCGACAATAGCCCAGATATCATGGCTGGCGCAGATGGGCGCTCTGGAGCAAGAGGAAGGGTTTTTCACGCAATCCACAAGGGAACAATCCCCCTCCAATACATCGACTATTTCTTTCAAGGTAATTTGGGAAGGCTCTTTGGATAAATGATACCCTCCATGAGCACCGCGGATGGAGTTTACCAGACCGACACTCCGCAAAGGAATGATGATCAGGCTTAAGTATTTTTCGGAAATATTTTCTCCTCTGGCAATATCTTTAAGAAATACAGGGCCTTGGCCATATTGAATCGCCAGCGCCATCATCAGGCGAACTCCGTATCTTGTTCTTGTGGAAAGTTTCATCTGGATTTCCTCTTATATCCTACTAATACTATCTTTATGGTAGTGATTAAGCTGATTGCTCGAATATGTCAAGAAAAAATTTTTTCCGTTCAACTTTGAATAGACCTGTCCGGCTTATAGCATTTGAAATGTTGTTCGGATTGCGGCATTTTGCCGTTTTCTTTTGCTAAAAAAGAATGCCTTGACAGACCCTTTGCTGTTTCTTATAGTTCCAAACGAACAGAATTATACTGTACCATTCATGATCCATTGAGGAATCCCGCCATGTCTGAAAGCTCTGAAAAACTCAGTAAAAGTATCAGTCATAATCAAGAATTTACTCAAAAATGCCCCGGATATGACAGCCAGCATCCTGAATTATTCATTTCTGCATATTCGGGATGGCTGTTTCGAACGTCGGATGAACTGAATGTGATCAGCAAAGGAATCAAACCGGTTCAAGCCAGAGGGGAATTTATTAGAACGGTTGAAAACAATGAGGAATTAAAGGACTACCTTGCGCTGTTTTCTATTATGCCGGAAAACTTGGCAAAATACCGGGAAAAGGGCTGTACGAAGCAGCAGTGGGATGACTTGAGCTGGACTTGTCAGGTGTGGCTCAATGAGCAGCGCACGCTGGTTACCAATGTGAAAAAGGAAAAATATATCAGGGAAAGACTGGGCCATGACAGGCGACAAGATCTGAAGCGTGAGGTTGCCCAAACGGTCAAAATGGGCGATCCCTACAAGGAAATGCTTGAACTGAAGACGGACTGTATTGAAGCCCTGGGATTAAAATTAAATCCGGAAAGCACCTCCCTGGACGATCTTCTGGAAACGATTGAAAAACAAATCAAAGAAACAGATCTGAAAATCGATAATCTTTCCAGGCGCATAAAGCAGGACCAGACTTATGTGGAACACCATCCCGATGAATCCATCCAGCAGGCTCTGGACCACTGGCAGTGCCGAAAAAAGCTGGCCGTGGAAAAAAGCCGAAAAAATATGCTGGAGAGCGTCAAAATCAATCTGGATTTCAATTCCAACAGGATTTCACCGAACGATTCGGAAGCGGAAGTTGCCAGACAAACCAAAGAGAAGTTGTCTAGAGCCGAAAAAAAGCTTGAGGATCATATCAGCGCGGTGCGCTCCGGCAAGGAAGTGCTTGATAAAGAGATGACCGGCGAACGCGCCTCGATTCGCAACGAGGTGGAGCGTCTTTACGCCGGACTGATGCCTCTTCTGGACAAAAAAGCCGAGCTTCAACAGAACATCAACATTGTTGAGGATTTCAAAAGGAGCAAGGAACAGTTTCGCGAGGAACTGCTCAAACAGAAACGTCCCGCGGTTATCCAAAAACTCAAAGAAGAAATCGCCCGTCTTCAGCCGAAAGCGATCCTTCTGGAATCACAAGGAAGTCCTGAGACTTGGCAAATGCAGATCAGAGAAATCGATCGCCGGAAAGACGACCTCAATCTGAAAATTCTGAATCTCAGCGCTAAACTGAAGGCGATGAAGGAGGTTTACGCAGAAGAAATCCATGATGAAAGGGCCTTTGAAGAAAAAGCCAGGCGTGAGCTGGAAATGCTCAAGACTCTCCCCAGAGTCCAGAAGGCGATCAACTGCTACTGCTCGGCCTATAAAAGTTCCTTTCCGTTCTTTCTGTATGTTGGAAATCTGATTGCGGGGAAAGGCAAAAAGCTTTCCTCCTGCAAGGATTTTCTGGAAGGACGAGAAACACTGATTGATATCGTTACGTTTGCCGCGGAACTGCCTCTGAAGGGGGCGGGAATCAACGATCTGGAAAAGTGTCTGCCCTACGATACAGGCAGTATGCTGGTTGCCTTTCATCTGGGTTTATCCTTCGGTTTCAAAGTGAAGGGAACTGACGCCTCCGTGGGTGTCGCTCTGGAATACAAGGGCGGCATTCAGGTTGGCGACTACCGGGACTTTTCCGCTATCTCCGAATTTAAACTGGTGGGCGTGGGAACTGTCCAGGTTCCTAAAATCATTGATATTACACTGAAGGCCGAACTGGCCAAATGGAAGGGCGGATTTGTATTTCAGGATCAGTATCACTGGGCCGCCTGGCTGGCCGCGCGATGGGGACATTTCTACGCCAAGGCCCGCGCCTGCGACATTTATCTGAGCGAGCGACATCTGGGAAGCGACTACCGTCCCGACGAAAACGCCAGGGCGGAGATCGAGGAGCTGGCAAAAGAATATTTAAATAAAAACAAGGACATTCAGGATATCTGGCAACAAATATCCGCGTACATGCAATTGAATGTTTTACGAACGGAAGCTTTGGAGTTTTTTAAAGGCGGCTCTCTGGATTTTAATGTTCTTACCGCCAAATGTGGCCCAGGCTCCGCTTCAGATCCAGGTCCCGGCCTGGGAGGAGGATTGAGTTTAGCCAAGGGAACGACAAAATTGTTTGTCAACAAAAACGAAGGCGGCCGGCTGGTGGAATATACCGGGCAATACGAAACCTGGGAAGCGGGTATATACTGGACCTGCTTCGGATATACCTTCCGGGTGGATTATTTTTACTGCGACAATGATCCCCGGCAGCTGAACAACGGTGTTGTCCTAAACGTCAGTATCACTCCGGTTCCCAAGACCGCCTTGTGGACCCGGCTGGCGACGGAGATTCTGAAAGCTTTAGATCCCAAGGACGGCAAAAGCATTCGACAGAAGGCCGAGGAGTTTATCTCCAGCATTTCCAAAGGCTTTATCACCGAGGCGCTCAAGAGAATTCCCGGCAGTCTGGCCGACATATTGATGCCCTTTGAAAAGACCAAAACTTTGCAGATTGGTCTTGGCGTCAGCGAAGGGCATCGGATACCTGCCATCTGGTATTACCGGACCAGTATGGATTTTGCCCTGAATCTGGCGACGAGTATTCCTTTGTACTACGGGATTTATATTGATGCCGGGGCTTCCTTGACTTACAACAGAACCTTTACGGAAACGTTGAGCTGGAACACGACAGGTTATGTTCTGTATCTTTATACGGGGCTGCGTAACCGGATAGAAATGGACGGGCCGATCGTCCGTAAAGGCAGTACGTTGAGGCCCAATGAATTGGCCGGCAGAGAGCTTTGGAAAGCATATGTTGCCGCGCACAAGGATCAGCTCTGGCATCTGTTCCACACCATCGGCACCGGCGTCAGCACCGGTCTCACTTCCGGCAATTTGCCTTTGGATGAATTGAAAGTCGCCAAGGCCAAAGACGCGGCGTTGCAATTTATCCAACAATGCCGGAATGAAGCCAAGAAACATGCCACATACATTCTGGACCCCTTTCTGGATGTTGCGCTGGGCTTTGCTACCGGTATGATTCCGTCAACTTACGGACAAGTGATCGCTGCGGCGGCCAAGCAGGGGATGAAAGTTAAAAACGAGTTTGTCTTTAAAAAAGTGGAAGAAAGCTATAACGCCATATTGCCTTCGTTCCAGTCCTGGCTGGAAGCAGAATATGACAAGTTGATGGAAGAAGAGCAAAGCGCTTATAAAAAGTTTATGCCGGTTTCAAAATCGGAATCCGTTTTTGTTTCGCAGGACGGCGATCTAAGTAAACATATGGGCTGGTCGGCGATCCTCGCGCACGAAGCGTCCAAGGGTGACGAGTGGAGCTTGAAGAAAAGTGAAGCGCGTCAACTTCAGAGGCAAACGGGTAAAGATATGAAAGTTTGCCTGAAATGCCTGGGGGATGTCGGCAACGACTTTGAGGAAGCAGTCTATCGTCTCTCCGTGGCGGAGCTTCCTCAGGAATACTGGGTCAAGGATGAAGAAGTTTCCTCCTGTCCCGCTTGCGGTAAATCACTATCAGCCGGTATGTTTACCAGCGGCAAGCATCACTGTCGCATCTGCGGAGGCGTTTTTTGCGGCGATTGCTGCTCATCGTTCAAAGTTCCGGAGTGGATCGACAAAAAGCAAATTCGGGTTTGCAAGGCCTGCCGGTCTATCATTGCAACTCCGGCTTTCAGAAAAATGGTGAGTGAACGCAAAGCGCCAAAACCCAAGGCGCAACGAGACTTTAAGCCCATTCCTCAGCAAGCTGCGAAACCTTCTGTCCAGCAACCTCCAAAGCCTCCTTTGCAGCAGAAGCCTGCCGCGGCCAGACCGGTAAAAAATGAACCGCCTGTTCGTGAAGCCATAAAACCTGATGTATCCGCAAAGCAGGTCTTTCATGACCTCCAGCCGGACAATTTTGGCTATGTTCTGACGGCCGGCCACCAAAAGCTGCTGCAACAGCATAACCGGCGTGAAATCCGGATTTATCCTGACGGCAACTGCCTGTTTTCATCGCTCATTACCCAGGGTGTTTTCAAAGAACCCCCATCATCCACCCCAAAAGTCCGGGAATTTCGAAATCATCTTTCCACTTTGCTCCATCAGGGGAAATTAAAGATAGACGACTTATCTCCGACCGACTCCGTGGAGACCATCGCCCGGGAAATCGCCGTATCTGGACATTATACCGGCGATGCGGGGGAATTGGCGCCCGAACTGATTTCCCGTGCCCTGGGCATTAAATTGCTCATCTACAATGCCGATGGAAGCACGACTCCCGTTGGCCCTGAAGAACAGAACTGGCCTATTTACCATCTCATTCGTTTCACCACATGCATCCAGAGAGGTCAGATAGAAAAAAAATTACACTACCACGCGGCGGTTCCACAATAAGATCAGGATCGATAGAAAACCATTATTCCGGATAAGGAGAAAACGATATGAGACAGAAAAATATTCTTGCGACAGTGACGGAACTCAACGCGAAATTTTTATCATTGATCGCCTGGTGCGACGGAAAAGTGGATGATCAGGAGTTGGCTCGTTTTCATGACATTATCGATGCATGTCCGGGATCGGCCGTTTTTCTGAAAAAAGTTAAAAATGTGATTAATGAAATGCCGGACAGGGAGGCCTGCCTGAAAGAACTGTCTCAAATTCCCGCCGTATTGTCGGCCGGTATTTTGAAAAATGCCTATGTTGTCGCTCATGCGGACAAACATTTTGACGTCAAAGAGAAAAATTTGCTTCTGGAAGCGGGGATGCGCATCGGGTTGGCTCATGAACATGAAGCAAAGTTTTTCGCGATGCTTGACCATTATGCAAAGCAATATCAGATTCAGCAGGAAATATTTTA
>DAOLNX010000053.1:0-603 GCA_035416785.1 Smithellaceae bacterium
ACTGGCCATGCGCGGCAAAAACAAAGAGGGAAAACATCACTTAAGGCAAATCGGCCTGGGGCTTCTGGTGGCCAGAGATTCGCGATTGCCTTTGTACTACAGCGTTTATCCGGGCAATATCCATGACAGCAAGCATTTCGAAAGCATTATGCGACGCCGCTGAAGCATTTTGAGCCGGTGGACATTGCCTATAACCGTCGTCTCCTTGAAGAAGGTAAGCAACAGGATCAGCTTCTGGCTTACAGGACCAAAGGCGAATATTGGGGTAAAGAACGCACGGTAATTGTCACTTATAACCCTGCCTCCCGCCGCAAGCAGGAATATACTTTTCATGACAAACTGGAGGTCATCCGCCAGGAGTTGCTTTCCATGCGAACCAAGGTACGCGATAAACAATCTCACTGGAAAAAGGAAGATGCCATCAAAGAGCGATACTTGCGCATATGTGAGCAGATGCACATGCCTTCAGATCTCTACGAACTCACGTTTGAACATGCCGCAGACGGTCTATCCATGAGTTTCCGTAAAAATGCCTATTTGGTTGAGCGAAAACTTTCGATGTTCGGTAAGAATATCATCATCACAGATAACATGGATTGGATG
>DAOLNX010000053.1:740-22905 GCA_035416785.1 Smithellaceae bacterium
GTGTCCCATGCGCCATTGGACGGACAGCAAAATCCGTTGTCATCTGTTTACCTGTGTGGCGGCTATGACATACCTGCGCCGGATTGAGCTGAAACTGGAGGCGGTTGGGGTTAAGCGCACGGCCGCTAATGTTATGGATGACATGCAAAGATTGCATCAAACCTTGTTCATGAAAAAAGGTTCTCGTCCCCCTGAACGTCGCATTGAAACGCCCAGTAAGACCCAAGCGGAAGTCCTATCGGCATTCGGGCACTTCGTGGACACCGGTGGGGTCTTACAGCAGACAAAACGCTAAACCCTCGCTCTGATAAGCTTTACGGATTTTTTTGCTGGTTATCCCCGAAACTCCTGTTTTGATCCAGGACATTGCGAATCGTTCTGGCCATGACGTTTTTCCTGACTGGCTTGATGATGATCTGGTTTATGCCAGAGGTTTTGATTTTTTCGAGATCCTCTTTTTCTTGAAAGCCCGAACAAAGAATGACCGGGATATCAGGTCGAATACTTCTTATTGCATGAGCCACATCATACCCTGTCAAATGCGGCATGGTTTTGTCTGTGATTACAAGATCAAAAACGCCGCTGTCTTTTCGGAATGTTTCAATGGCCGAAACGGGGTCTGTTTCTTCAACAACTCTGTAACCCAGCGATTCAAGCAATGCCTTATTCATATCCGCCAAAAATTTTTCGTCATCAATGAACAGGATGGTTTCGCCGACTCCGGGACAGATATCTTCCTGTTCGGCGGGAATAAGTTTGGTTTGACTTTCCATCAGCGGCAGATAAATTTTGAATAAGGTTCCCTTTCCCAACTCGCTGTACACCGAAATTTCCCCTTCATATTCCCTGACAATACCGTGCACGACGGCAAGCCCCAAACCCGTTCCTTCCCCTTTTTTCTTTGTTGTGAAGTAAGGATCGAATATTTTATCGATGTTCTCTACGGGAATACCATGACCCGTATCACGAATGGACAATTCCAGATGGCGTCCAGCTTTTAAGGGCTTATGCGCAACAAGATCGTGTTCATCAATCGTGATGTTTTTGAGTTTGATATCCAGAATGCCGCCACTGTCTTTCATCGCATGCCAGGCGTTGGTGCAGAGATTCATTAAGACCTGATGCATTTGCGAGGGATCGGCCATAATGATATCAGACGTCTCGTCAATTTCCTGCCTTATTTCGATGGTGGTGGGCAGGGATGCCCGCATGAATTTGATGATCTCTCTGACAATTGGGGCCAGCATGACTGGTCTTTTTTCATGTTCCGTTTTCCGGCTGAACGTCAGAATCTGCGTTACCAAGTCTTTAGCCCGGCCGGCTGCCTGAAGGATTTCTTCCATGCCGTGGTAGATTTTAGGACGGTCGCGGACCGACTCTTTGTATAGCTCCGTATAGCCGATAATGCCTGCAAGAATATTGTTGAAGTCATGGGCGATGCCGCCTGCCAAAGTTCCAATCGCTTCCATCTTCTGTGATTGAATCAACTGATTTTCCAGTTTTCTGCGAGTTTCTTCATCCTTCTTGCGTGCCGTAATGTCCCGAAATGTTCCCTCAACACCGGCTGTATTGCCCTGGTCGTCAAAATAGAAGTGACTGTTTGTTTCCACGATAACGGGGGTTCCGTCTTTTCTTTTCAGAATGACTTCATAATTGGCCACGCGACCTTCAATCTCAAGCATCCGGAGAAATTCAGCGCGTTTTCCCGGATGATAATAGAATGTGTCCTCAATGGATTTGCCAAGACATTCTTCAAGTGATGCATATCCCAGAAGATTGATAAAACTGGGACTTGCCATAATCAGATAGCCCCGGGCGTCGCTGCGATAGAAGACATCCTGGATATTATCAATGACACTGCGGTAATTCAATTCGCTCTGTCTGAGCATTTCCTCGGCTTGTTTGTGATCGTTGATGTCTCTGATACATTCGATGGCGCCGATCAGTTGCCCCTCGGAATCGCGCAGGGGAGACGCCTTGGCCCAGACAAAGGCGCCCTTCCCGTTATAGAGGGCGGGACAGAACGCTTCAATGACCAGATTTTCCCCCTCCTTCTTTAAAAGAGGATACTTTGCGGCAATTTCATGTTCAGGTTCCCAGAAAAGATCCATCAACTGCGGGCGCGCGATTCCATAAAAGGGAATGGTGTATGCGTAATCGCCTTTTCCGATCATTTCATCAGCCGGTATGCCCGTCATCTCTTCCATGGCCCTGTTCCATAGGATGACCCGTTTTCTCTTATCGATGGCCAGCGTCGCATCCGGAAGAAAATTGATGAATGCGGCCAGGCGTCTTTCCGAGATTTTCAGGGCTTCTTCGGCTTTCTTACGTTCGGTCACGTCGCGGCCGACGCCAAATCTTCCCATGATCCCGCCGTTTTCGTCAAACAGCGGTGTTGTAAGAATCTCGACGGGGTTTTCTTTTCCGGCCCTGTCGGCAATGATTACTTCATAAGGAGCCGTCATTGTTTCGCGGATTCCTTTTTCGCACCGGTTGATTTCCCTTGCCCTGCATTCAGGATTCAGGAGATCGGTGAAAGGTTTACCCTGGAGTTCCTGTGCTGAAAATCCCGTCAACGCTTCCAGCCTGCGATTCGCAAAGGTCAGCCTGTCCTTTGTGTCAACAATGAAAATCAGATCGTTTGTCGTCTCCACAAGGGTGCGGTACTTTTCTTCGCTTTTTTGCAATCCCTCCATGGTTTGTCGGAGTTTTTCAGTCATAGCGTTGAAAGTCCGTGCAAGATCACCGATTTCGTCTTTTGAATGGATCGGCACGACATGATCAAGATTTCCCTTCATGATGATTTCCGCGGCCCGGGTTAATTGTCCGACGGGACGTCGGATGGTCCAGGCGAAGAAGACGCCGGACAGTCCGATAACCAGGATGAGTGCCAAGCCGGCAATTCCCATGATGGTGGTCATTTTGATTCGCCCGCCGCTTAAAACGGCTTGATAAATCTGCAGTTCGTCTTCATATACACTTGTTCCGATGACCCAATCCCACGGCTCATAATAGGCGAGGCGCGCGATTTTCAGGCGGGGCGAAGTTTCACCCGGGTTTTGCCATTTGTAGCGCACGGTAGTCAATTCGCCGGGTTGCAGGGCGGTGGCTTTCCCAATGATTTGTTGAATAATAAAACGGCCCTCGCTGTCCTTGCTGTTCCAGATGTCTTCACCGTCCCGTTCTCCGCCCTGAGAGATGATATAGCGGCCACGGTCTTCGCCTTTGCTTGCCAGAACGTAAACATAACCCGTTTTGCCGACTTTGGTCTTTAGAATGGCTTGACGGATGCGCATTTCAACGGCTTTTTGTTTGATACCGACATACAGCATGCCGACCAGGCGGCCAGTTTTATCCTTCAAGGGTTCGTAGGCGGTGATATACCAGGCATTAACGACAAAGGCGCGGCCGTAATAGGTTTTCCCCTTCAGAATAGAGGCGATGACGGCGTTGGGTGTTCCATTTGCATGTGTGGCGGGTATGAAGGTGCCGATGGCCCGCCTGTTCCGGGTATCCCTGACGGTTGTTGCTACGCGAATCATATCGCCTTTTTCATTCATACGCTGAAAGATTGTCGCCGTTTCACCGGTCAGCCCGGCAATTGTATCTACCAGAGGAGTTTCCAGATCGGGGTTGGTATTGTGTCCCAGCCATTGGCCGTTGACCATCATTTTAGGGATATGAAGTTTTACTACTTCATTGGTGAACTGATTGGTTGCCGTCCAGAGAACGATTTTTTGCGAAAGACTGATATTTCCCGAGCTGGCAAGGATGTGCCGTGCAACTTTAAGGTTGGAACTGAGTTGCTCCTGAACGGCTTCGTTCTCCGTCTTGACAAGGTTATAGACACCTTTGGTGATGTGATCCAGATCGGCGCTAATGAGTGCATCCACTTCGTTTTGAGCCAGTGAGTTATACTGGCCGCTCTGCCAGACGGCCACAGAGACGAGGGAAAAGGCTGTGATCAGCACGCTGCCGATTCCCAGAAGTGCTATTTTGATGTCTAACCGCAGGTTTCTGAAAAACGGCCCCATATTTTTTCCCTTGTTCACCTGTTCGTTATGGTTCAAGATGACTCAACAACACCAGGGCGCGCTTGAATTACAACTGAGTTGATCGGAACAACCTATCTGGTTGACAAGTATAGATAAGGAGGCAATGCCTGTCAAGGAAATCCTCAGGGTAAAATGGAATCTTCTTGACAAAGAAGCACACACTTTATAGCTCTGTGCGCAATACAAGTTCATGCCGTAATATGAAGAAAAGGAGGATATCATTTATGTGTCAAGGAAAGATGGCCTGGCTGTTTGGAATTCTGCTGATCCTTTCTGGCTGCGCAACGCCCAGTGGATATCAGCCGCAGCCCGTGGAACCGCCAGTCACCAAAAGCGAGCAGGTCAAAGCGCAGAAGGCTGGGACTTTACCGTCGGCAAAAAGATATAAGCAAAAAATCGCCGTTATCCGTTTCACGAATGAGACGAATTATGGCAAAGCCTTAATGACGGACGCGGATTTCGACCGTTTGGGCAAACAAGCCTCAGATATGCTGGTGAGCCGATTGGTGAAATCAGGAAATTACCTCGTATTTGAGCGATCGGATATGAAAAAGATTCAGCAGGAACAGACGGTATCCGGCGGCGGCCTGATTGGCGTGGATACCATCATTGTCGGATCTGTGACAGAGTTTGGTCGCTCCATTGCCGGCAAGACGGGATTTCTGAGTTCTACAAAAGTGCAGACGGCAAAGGCGAAAGTGGAAATTCGGCTGGTGGACATTAAAACAGGACAGGCCTATTTTTCGGCGGCCGGTGCGGGAGAGGCCAGCACGGAATCGGGTGAGATTGCGGGATACGGAAGCAGAGCCGAGTATGATGCGACATTGAACGACAGGGCGATTGGCGCCGCCATTACCGATGTGATTGATAAACTGGTCGCCACGCTTGAAGAAAAACCATGGCGGACAGACATCCTCCATGTGGAAAACTCTCAGGTGTTTATCAGTGGAGGGGCGCGTCAGGGCATTCGGATTGGTGATACCCTGAAAGTTATGGCGCCTGGTCAAAAAGTGAAAAGTAAGCAAACCGGAATGGAAATCACCCTTCCGGGTAAGCAAATAGCCGCAATTAAAGTTATCTCCATTTTCGGCGACAATGAAAACAATGAAGGATCGGTTTGTGAAATGACATCCGGGGCCATTCCTTCGGCTCACGTAGCCAATCTTTACGTTGAAGAGGTGAAACCATGAAAAAGGTCATAGCATTTTCTTTGTTGGCGGTTCTCCTGGTTTGTTGCAGTTGCTCAATGCCTGTAACGAAAGTTCAGACAGTGGATGACAGACCAACCCTTGCTTTCAGAGGGGCGCCGGAAGGAGCGCTGATTTATGTCGATGGGCTGAGCATGGGTTTTGCGTCTGATTACAACGGCGAACCAAAGGTTCTGACCGTTGAACCGGGAACGCACACGGTACGGGTTATGCTCCATAACGAAGTCATTTATGAACAGCGGGTATTTGTTGAAAGTTCCTTAAAAACCATCAATATCAGATAGGAAAGGGCATGAAACCGGCGACGAAGTTTCTTTTTGTTTTTTTATTTCCTGTTGTTCTTATGGGCTGTGGCGCTCAAAGCCGTTATCTGTGGAGTGGTTATGATACCAAGATGTACGGGTATTATAAAAATCCGGTGGAACGAGAAGACTTTATTCAAGGGTTAAAAGAAATTATCGACGAGTCCGAGCCTGCAGGAAAAGTTCCTCCGGGGATTTATGCCGAGTATGGTTTTGCATTGTTCGAAGAGGGAAACCACCAACAGGCTGTTTTGTATTATGAAAAAGAAGCAAAACAATGGCCGGAATCTCGCACCTTTATGAACAAATTGATTGCCATGGCTCAAAACCGGGCAAAAACACAAAAGGAAAACAAGCGTCCGGTCGGCATGACGGAAACCCACGCCTCAGGAAATGCGGTAAAACCATTGACGGGAGAGACCACCAAATGAAACGCGTATTCTTGTGGTTATCGGCGATCTTTTTCATTCTTTTAGGATGCGTCCATCAGGCTGAGATGAATAAGCAGGATAAATTTCTATCGGCTTCGCCCCGTTCCATTTTGATTATTCCCGTTGTGAATAGCAGCGTGGATGTTACGGCAGCGAATTATATGCTTTCCACGTTGTCCGTACCTCTAGCGGAACGAGGCTATTATGTTTTTCCCATCAATGCGGTGAAAAGAGTTCTCGAAGACGATGGCTTGTCGGACAGTTCTCTGGTACATGCGGCTCCTCCAACGAGACTAGCCAACCTTTTCGGTGCGGATGCCATTCTTTATGTTGCGATAGAACAGTGGGATGCCAAGTATGCTGTCATTACCACCACGACCACCGTGGCCCTTCATTATGTGATTAAGGACGGCAAAACCGACGATACCCTGTGGGAAAACAGAGTGAGGATGGTTTATCAGCCGAGTTCAGGTGGCGGCGGAGGCCTTGGCGATTTGGTTGCAAAGGTTGTGATCGCCGCGATAGAGAAAGCTTCACCCAACTATATGCCACTGGCGCGTCAGGCCAATATCAATGCGTTTACCCAGTATCCGGGAACAGGGATTCCATCCGGGCCTTATGCAAAGGAGCAAGGGAACTAACATTTACAAAAAAAGGCTTGACATGGATAATGCCTTCGATTATAGATGCGCGCACTAAAAGAAAGGGTTTTTTGATGGACAGGAAAATCAACGCAAACAGCAAAAGTTTTGGTTTCTGGTTTTATTGCTATTATGCGTCGGTCTGCCTGTCGCTGAGGAGGACTTGGTAAAGAAACTTTAACCAACCAAAGCCATGGGGAGACCGAGAAGGAAGCTGCCCATGGCTTTTTTGTTTTTAAAGGCCATGGCGGCAAAAGTCATGGCCTTTTTTATTCAAAGGGGGAATTTATGATTATTGTTATGAAGAGTCACGCAACGGAAAAACAAATTGAAAATGTAGTCAATTGGATCGAGTCGGTGGGCTACAAAGCCCATCCGTCCAGCGGCGTGGAACGTACCATTATCGGTGCGGTGGGAGATCAACGGGACAAAGCGGTTCTGAAATATGTGGAGTCTCTGCCGGGTGTGGAAAAAACCATGCCAATTTTAAAGCCTTATAAACTGGCGAGCCGCGAATCACATGAGGGGGATACGGTCATCACGGTTGGAACCATTCAAATCGGCGGACCGGATTTTGTCGTCATGGCGGGACCTTGCGCTATTGAAAGTGAAGAGCAGCTTCTGGAGAGCGCCTATGTGGTCAAAAAAGGCGGCGGGCAGATTCTCAGAGGCGGTGCATTCAAACCGCGTACGTCTCCTTACAGTTTTCAGGGGATGGAAGAAGAAGGATTGCGAGTTCTTTGTGATGTCAGTAAAAAAACCGGCCTGCCGACGGTGACGGAAGTTGTCAACCCGGCCGATGTGGATTTGGTGGAATCCTATGCCGACATTCTGCAGATCGGTGCGCGCAACGTTCAGAATTTTGCCTTGTTGAAAAAGGTTGGCCATGCGCGAAAGCCGGTGCTGCTCAAACGAGGCATGATGACCACCATTGAAGAATTGCTGATGTCGGCGGAATACATTCTCTCTTCCGGCAATCCCAATGTCATTCTCTGCGAGCGTGGCATTCGCACTTTTGAAACCGCCACGCGAAATACGCTGGACATCAGCGCCGTGCCGGTGCTGAAAACGCTGACCCATTTGCCGGTTTTGATTGACCCCAGCCATGCCGCGGGGAACTGGCAGTATGTGATTCCTCTGTCGCGGGCAGCAGTAGCGGTAGGAGCGGACGGCATTATTGTGGAAGTCCATCCTCAACCGGAAAAAGCGGTTTCCGACGGAGCGCAGTCTTTGAAGCCCGAAAAGTTCTATCAACTGATGGATGATATCCGGGCGCTGACACGGGCGCTGCGTGCTTGATGAAATGGAGCCTTTATGAAAACGCTGAAAGTCAATCTGGATAAAAAAACGGCGTCCTCTTATGAAATCCGCATCGGCAATGGCATTCTTGACCGGATGATGTTGCTTTTGGCAAAAAATTACAAGGCGGCGCGTTACGGAATTATTACCGATTCTATTGTGAACAAGCTTTACGGGCAGACCATGCTGGATGCGATGTCCCAGGCTGGAATGAAGGCTTCGATGCTGGAGATTCCTACCGGCGAATCCCATAAAAACATGGCCACCGTTATGGATCTTGCGGCAAGACTGCTGGCCGAAGGCGCTGATCGGGGAACAATGCTTATTGCCCTGGGAGGAGGCGTAGTGGGCGATTTGACCGGATTTGTCGCATCCATCTACATGCGCTCTATTCCTTATGTGCAAGTTCCGACAACGCTGGTCGGTCAGGTCGACAGCAGCATCGGGGGGAAAACGGCCGTTGATCTGCCACAGGGCAAGAACCTGTTGGGGACATTTCATCAGCCCCGTGCAGTGTTTGCGGATGTAAACTTTCTCAAAACCTTGCCCGAGAAGGAGTTTCGCAATGGTCTTGCCGAAATGATTAAATACGGTGTCATTGAAGACGAGAAGTTGTTCAAAATGCTGGAAAGTGAAATGGAGGAAGTCAAAAGCAGGGAACCGGAGCGACTGCTGAAAATGATTGAAACCTGCTGCCGAATTAAAAAATCGATCGTCGAGATTGATGAACGGGAACAAGGATTGAGGCGAGTTCTGAATTTTGGACATACGCTCGGACATGCCCTGGAGACGCTATCAAACTATGATTTGTCGCATGGCGAAGGAGTGGCGCTGGGAATGATTGCCGCGGCAAAACTGTCTGAAAAAATGAACTATCTGCCGGGCGGCGGTGCGCTGCGAATAGAGCAGGTTATTGAAAAGGCGGGGCTGCCGACCCGGATTCATCCGGCACTGAAGATCGAGGAGCTGATCCATCGTCTGAAATCAGACAAGAAAAAGAGGGACGACGTCATTCATTTTGTATGCATCAAAAGCATCGGCATGCCCTTCATCAGCGGCAACGTCAGTGAACGAATGATCAGCGACGTTCTGGAGGAAATGAGAGCATGAAATCTTCTTTGGATACATTGCGCGAAGAAATGAGAAAAAAAGATCGGGAGATTATTCATCTCCTGAATGAGCGTTCGCAGATTTCCGTCAAGATCGGTCAGGTGAAGGAAAAAGAGGCTATGGATGTTTATCATCCGGCCCAGGAAGCCAGAGTTTATGCTTATTTGGAAGAGCTCAATGAAGGGCCGCTGCCTCAGAAGGCGGTAAAAGCAATCTTTCGGGAAATTATTTCCGCATCGCGCGATCTGCAAAAACCCATGACCATTGCGTATCTGGGGCCGGAATCCACCTTTTCGCATTTGGCTTCGCTTCAACATTTTGGTGAATCCAGCCATTATTTGCCGCTGGACTCCATTTCCCGTGTCTTTGATGAGGTCGAAAAAAATGCAGTGGAATGGGGGGTGGTTCCGGTGGAAAATTCGCTGGAAGGGTCCGTCAATATCACATTGGATAGGCTGGTGTTGACGCCTCTGCGCATCCGGGCGGAAATTTATCTGCGCATCCGGCAGTGTCTGATGGCGTCGGTATCGAACCTGAAAAGTATCAAATCCGTTTATTCTCATCCGCAGCCTTTGGTTCAGTGCCAGGCTTGGCTTAGAGCCAATTTACCCAACGCCAGACTGGTGGAAATGGAAAGCACGACGGCCGCGGCAAAAAAAATCAAAGACAGTAAAAATGCCGCTGCCATTGGCAGCGCTCTGGCGGCAGCGAACTACGGGCTGAATCTTCTGGCGGAAAGTATTGAAGACAATCCGTCCAACACGACGAGGTTCTTAGTGATTGGCCGGGGGGAGGGAGAGGCAACGGGTGATGACAAAACATCCATCATTTTTGCTACACCGGATTATCCTGGGGCTTTGCATCGGGCGCTTTCATCTTTCTCAAAACGCAAAATCAATCTGGCGAAAATTCTGTCGCATCCGGTGAAGGAAAGAAAGTGGGAGTATCTCTTCTTTGTGGATATGATCGGACATGTTCAGGATCGGGAAATCCGGGAGTGTCTGGAGGAATTGAAAAACAAAACGATCTATCTGAAAATATTGGGCTCGTATGCACGGGCCAAGGATGGACAATGATCTGTATTCCGATTATCAGCCAGACAAATGATGAGGCGCTTCGGGATATTCGAAGAAGCGCTCCGGCCGCTGATGCCATCGAACTACGCATGGATGTGATTGAGGGGGGGGATCTGCCGATGCTTGTAGCCGAGGCCGGCAAGGCATCTCCGAATGTCAAAATCATTGTTACCTGTCGCCGTCCGGAAGAATCGTTGTTGCCGTCGGTCCGAACTTTGCGCGACGTGAGTAAGGGGAGAACGCTGCCAGCCAAACTTCTGCTGTTGGAGCAGGCTGTTGCGCTGGGGGTTGATTTTGTCGATATTGAAATGGCTTGTGGAGAAGAAGCCGTCCACAGGCTTCGCTCATCGATTCGCAGGCAAAAAAGCCCGACAAAAATCATTGTTTCCTGGCATGATATTGATAAAACTCCATCGCTTGCCAAACTCAAAACCATCTTTCATGCGTGTTTGCGAGTCGGAGCGGATGTGATCAAGATCGTTCCCTATGCCCGCCATCGTGAAGATAACCTGAAAGTGCTGGCCCTGTTTGCTTATGCAAAAAAATGGAACTGTCCTCTGATTGCGATGTGCATGGGCGATGAAGGGCGCATGAGCCGTGTATTGGCGATCTCGCTGGGCAGCGTTCTGACCTTTGCCGTCTTGCAAAGCGGTGGTGCGTCCGCGCCCGGTCAGTTGACGGTTGGTGCGATGAAGGAATTTCATCGTCTGCTCGAAAGCGACGTAAGAGAATACAGACCGGAAATGGCCAATCCTGCTCGTCCGGATTTTGTTTTGCTGGGAAACCCTGTCGGACACAGCCTCTCGCCGCTTATGCACAATCAGGCGCTTCAGGCGATGGGGATTGAAGGGCACTACAGTGCGTGCTGTGTGGAGGATTTGCGGGCGGCCATTACGGGGATCCGGGGTCTGAAAATGGGTGGAGCATCGGTGACGATTCCATTCAAAACGGCGGTGATGGAATTCCTGGATGATATGGATGATGATGCCGCTGCCTTGGGTGCCGTCAATACCATTGTGAATGACCGGGGAAGACTGACCGGTTTCAACACGGACTGGCTGGGGTTGGTTCAGGCCGTGAAAGACCGGATGGAAATCGCGGGAAAAACCTTTGCCGTTCTGGGGGCTGGAGGTACCGCCCGCGCAGCGGTTTATGGTCTTCAAAAAGAAGGAGGACGGGTGTTCCTTCTCAATAGAACCCTAGAAAAAGGGCAAGCGCTTGCCGGGCGATTTGGCTGTCTGTTTTATCCTCTGTCGAAGATTGACGAAATTTACGCGGATTGTCTTATCAACACGACGTCTGTAGGCCTATATCCGGAAAATGAGAAATCGCCGGTTCCAGCCTCTTTATTGAACCATTTTGAAGTGGTGGCGGATGTGATTTACAATCCGCTGATGACAAGGCTTTTACGGGATGCCGAAGCAAAAGGTTGTAAAATTATTTCCGGTCTGGATATGTTTGTATATCAGGGAGCCGGGCAAATTCAATTATGGACGGGACGGGAAGCGCCTGTGGCGCTCTTGAGAGAAACTGTCCGGGAAAGGCTGAATCAACTTGAATCCTGAAATAAGATTATCGGAAACAGCTGCAGAGGTGGAGGTGCCGGGTTCAAAGAGCCTGACGCAGAGAGCGTTGATTGCTGCTTCGCTGGCGCAGGGGAAATCGGTGATTCGTCATGCGCTGGTCGCTGATGATACCCGCCATTTGATTGCGGGGCTGAAAAAACTGGGAGCGGGGATTGAACCGGTGGCGGACGGATTTACCGTGGCGGGAACCGGTGGTGAGATTACCAATAAATGTAATGAAATCTTTCTTGGCAACAATGGTACGGCACTTCGTTTTCTGACGGCGCTGGTTTGTCTGGGGCGTGGCAGATATGTTTTAACGGGAGAATCCCGCTTGTGCGAAAGGCCGGTCGGTCCTCTGGTTGATGCGCTTCGGGAAATGGATGTGGATATTGTGTGCTGCAACAATTGTCCTCCGGTGGAGGTGATTGCCAACGGTTTGAGAGGCGGCCGGATTATTTTAACAGATATTGAAAGCTCCCAGTATGTTTCTGCTCTTTTATTGTGCGGACCTTACACGGCCAAAGGCATTGAAGTCATTTTGGAGGGAAATATCGTTTCTGCTCCCTATATTGACTTGACCGTGCGCGTGATGAGTGATTTTGGCGCACAGGTGTTGCAAACCGGAAAAGGACAGTTTCAGGTCGGGACGCAGCACATGTATACCGGTACGGATTATGAAGTGGAGGGTGACGCTTCCAGCGCGTCCTATTTTTTTCTTGCGTCCGCGCTATTGAGAAAAGCCATTCGTGTTTATGGGGTAAGCCGGCGAAGTTCCCAGGGAGATATGGGATTGCTGGATATTCTGGAAAAAGTCGGCTGTTTGGTGGAAAGTGGCAATCGTTATGTGCAGGTATCGGCAGGCGATCTGATTTCCGGTGACATGACGTTTGACATGGGCAATCTTCCGGATATGGTGCCTACGGTGGGTGTGCTGTCGGCCTTCCGAAAAGGTCGCACGAAGATCACGAATGTTGCCCATTTACGAATTAAGGAAAGCAATCGTCTGGCGGCGATGACGGCCGAACTCCATCGCATCGGAATTACAGTATCGGAATTGCCGGATGGTCTTTTGATTGAAGGCGGAGAAGCCCGGCCCGCTTCCATAGAAACCTATAATGATCACCGGATTGCCATGAGCTTTGCCGTGGCCGGTCTGGCGGTTCCGGGAATCACCATTGCCGATAAAAAGTGTGTTGATAAATCCTTTCCGGGATTCTGGCGGGAGCTTGAAAAAATATGAAAGTGATCCTGATTGGTTATCGTGCAACCGGAAAATCAACGGTCGGTCGTCTGCTGTCCCGAAGGCTGGAAATTCCTTTTATCGATACGGATTGTTTAATTGAAGAATCAGCCGGTATGAATATAAAAAAACTGATTGGCTCCCAGGGATGGCCTGCGTTTCGTCAAAAAGAAAAAGAGGCGGTTTCATCGGTGGCCGAAAAAAAACTTTGTGTTGTTGCAACAGGCGGCGGTGCGGTTTTGGATGAGGGGAATCGAAAGATCTTGAAAAGCATGGGGGTTGTGGTTTGTCTGAAGGCTCCGCTTCAGGATATTATCGAACGGCTCAGGTCTGATGACGAGCAGGGGGCGTCCCGTCCGCAGTTTACCTCCGGCGACATCGCCGCAGAAACGGTTGCCGTGTTGGGGGAACGGATGCCCCTGTATGAGGCGGTTGCCGATAATATCATAGACACGCGAGGCAAAAATGTTGTACAAGTTGCCGAAGAGATTTATCAGCTTTTGGTGGAAAAAGGCGTTGTTTTCGAAATCGGGAAATTAAAAAGAAAGAACAGGAACAACCAGTAACGGGCGAGGGTATGGCGGGGAATACGTGGGGTGTGGTTTTTCGCGTGACCACCTGGGGGGAGTCACATGGCGAGGCGCTGGGTGCGGTGATTGACGGTTGCCCGGCTGGATTTGTCCTGAGTGTTGACGACGTACAGCAGGCGCTGGATCGGCGAAAACCTTCCAGCGGTGTCGCCTCCACAACGCGCCGCGAAAAAGACAAAGCGGAAATTCTGTCCGGCGTATTTGAAGGAAGGACAACCGGTACGCCGATATCCATTCTGATTCGCAATACGGACGCGCGATCCTCGAGCTATGAAGATTTGAAGGACGTTTGCCGGCCCGGCCACGGGGATTACTCCTATTGGAAAAAGTACGGTATCCGGGATTGGAGGGGTGGAGGGCGCGCATCCGGCCGGGAAACGGCGGCTCGTGTCGCTGCCGGAGCGGTGGCGGAAAAGATTCTGGCTTCATCGGGCATGGAAGTGATTGCCTACACCAAAGCTATCGGGGGAATCGTCGCAGATACACAGGATCTTCAACGTGACCCGGATTTAAAGCAAAAAATCCGTCAGAGCCATCTGTATTGTCCGGATGATTTAGCCACCCGGGAGATGAACAAGCGTCTGGATGCTGTCCGAACGGAAGGGGATACCCTGGGAGGTGTAGTGGAAATTCTGGTCCGGGGATGCCCTGCGGGATTGGGCGAACCGGTGTTTGATAAGATGGATGCGGACCTGGCGGGGGCTTTGATGGGTATTGGAACGGTGAAGGCCGTGGAAATAGGGGATGGCTGTGAAGTGGCGCTAAAGAAGGGTTCGCAGATGAACGATCCGATCCATCCGGATGGTTTTGGAAAAAATTCGGCAGGAGGCATACTGGCGGGCATTACAACCGGGCAGGACATCATTGTCCACGTTTACTGCAAACCAATTCCCTCCGTTCCCCGGCCGCAACAGACGATTGACCTGTCAGGAAATTCGCGCACCATTCAAATCCAGGGACGCCATGATATCTGTGTTCTGCCTAGAATTGTGCCGGTATGTGAAGCCATGGTTTGCATGGTGCTGGCAGATCACTGGCTTCGGCAAAAGGCGGTTTTATGAAAAATGTTCGTGTGGGCATTATTGGTGGTACAAACGGCATGGGGCGTTGGCTTGCAGATCTTTTGCAATCTCTGAAATGCATAGTTTGCGTGACGGGCCGTAAAACAGCCATGACGGCAAGTGATGCTGCGAGAAGCTGTGATGTTGTGGTGGTATCTGTGCCCATTACGGCGACGGCCGGCGTGATTGCGGAAATTGGACCACTGATGAACAAAAAACAGTTACTGATGGATTTAACCTCACTGAAAAAAGAGCCGGTGGCGCTGATGCTGGCTTCTTCTGAGGCGGAAGTCGTGGGGTGCCATCCGTTATTCGGCCCTTTGATTGTTGATGCTTCAGGACACAATGTTGTTTTATGTCGTGGAAGGGGAGAGATTTGGTATGATTGGATAAAAAATATTTTTGTAAAATCAGGCTACACCTTGCTGGAAAGTACTCCCGAACAACATGACCGGATGGTGGCCATTGTTCAGGCGCTCAATCATTTCAACACCATTGCGTTGGGGATGGTTATTGCCGAGACGGGTATGCCTATGGCGGAAATCGCAAAGTATTCAACGCCGATCTTTCGGAACAAAATGGAACTGGTGAAGAAAGTCCTGATGGAGACCCCGGACTTATTTGCCGATATTATCTCCGGCAATCCTCATACCCAGGAACTGGTTTCCATCTACGAGCGCGTTGTCCGGAATATGCGGATTTCGCTTGAAGACGGAAATGGAAGGCAATTAAAGAACCTCATGGAACTGGCTGCAAAAAAATTATTCTGAACCTTGAGGGTCGAAAAAGGGAAGGAGCATGTCGCGGTGGAGAGAAAAATCCATAAAGTGGCGGAGATGATCTCGAAAGCGGGGAAAGTGGTGGTTTTTACCGGTGCGGGTGTCAGTACGGAATCGGGCATTCCGGATTTTCGTGGTCCGGGGGGATTATGGACCAAATATGATCCAAGTGATTTTACCATAGATAAATTTCTGGGTTCACGCGAGACGCGCAAAAAAATGTGGCAGAGACTGCGCGAAGGAGGCTTGATGGAAGATGCAGAACCCAACAAGGCCCACCTAATGATTGTGGAACTGGAAAAAATGGGCAAGTTAAGCGCCCTCATAACGCAAAACATTGACAATCTGCACCAGAAAGCGGGAAGTTCTTCCGGCTTGATTCGCGAGCTTCAC
The DNA here is from genome assembly GCA_035416785.1 of Smithellaceae bacterium. Classification (GTDB taxonomy): domain Bacteria; phylum Desulfobacterota; class Syntrophia; order Syntrophales; family Smithellaceae; genus UBA8904. Next base: position 16,494 of record DAOLNX010000053.1, read on the forward strand.
GGCAATATGCAGATACTGGTTTGTTTGAATTGCCGCGAACGTTATCCCCTTTTGTCGGTCAAACAAGCATATGCAGATTCCGACGAGGTTCCAACCTGTCAGCATTGCCGGGGAACCCTCAAGCCGGATGTAGTATTTTTTGGAGAGGCACTCCCGCAACATACTCTGTCCCAAGCTACCCGTGACGCCGAAGAATGCGATCTGATGCTGGTGATCGGTTCGTCGCTGGTGGTTTATCCTGCGGCCTACCTTCCAGTTTATGCCAAACAGGCGGGAGCGGATCTGGTCATCATCAATAAAGGCCCGACAGAGCAGGATCATATTGCCGATATTTTGATCAATGCGTCTGCCGGAGAAACCATGATAAGAATACTCAACAAGTTGAAGGATATATGTGCTTAATCCTTTTTGCCTGTAATGTTCATCCTTCCTACCGCCTGGTTCTGGCAGCGAACCGGGATGAATTTTACGATCGTCCTTCCAAGGCTGCCGATTTCTGGAAGAAAAACCCGCAGGTACTGGCCGGGGTTGATCTCAAGGAAAAGGGAACCTGGATGGGAGTGACCAAAAGGGGGAAATTTGCGGCTATCACCAATTACCGTGATCCGGCTTCTTGGAAAGTCCAGGCGCCGTCCCGAGGCCAACTGGTGAGCCGTTACCTGATGGGATCGGAATCTGCAGAAAAATACCTGAATAGAATCAAAGTAGAAGCGCATCAGTACAACGGTTTTAATCTGTTGCTGGGGGATGCGGAAAATCTTTTGGTTTATTCCAACCGGGGTGGTGCACAAAAAATACCCGACGGCATTCATGGCTTGAGCAACCATCTTCTGGACACGCCCTGGCCAAAGGTTCAAAGAGGGGTAAGGCTGCTGGAGGAGGCGCTTTCCAGGAAGGGAGAGGATCTGGAAAGTGCATTGTTTTCTCTGCTTACGGATCGTTTGGTTGCGTCGGATGACCAATTGCCGGACACGGGTATCGGAAGGGAATGGGAAAGAGTGCTGTCGCCGTTGTTTATCGTTAGTCCTGGCTATGGTACTCGCTCTTCAACGCTTTTGCTGATTGGAAAAAATGGGAGAATCAAATTGGTCGAAAAGATTTACCATGGCAGCCCCGAATCCTGGTTGACCAGCCGCTTTTCTTTTATTCGGGAAAAACAGAAGGAAGGGAGGACAATATGAAGGTAATATATTCACAAGAATATAAACAAGTGTACTCCTGTGACCCGGCGTCTAACCCGGGAAGAATCGAAGCCATCGAATTTGCCCTGGAAGGCAGGGTGGATTATTTTGAGCCGCAACCGGCCAAAGAAGAAGATATTCTGGCTGTGCATACACCTCGGCATATTGCCGAGGTGCGCAGGGAAGGGGTTTATGAAATCGCGGCATTGGCCGCCGGAGGCGCGATTCAGGCGGCACGGATTGCTCTTTCCGAACCTTCTTTTGCCGTGATCCGGCCGCCCGGCCATCATGCCTCGGCCGATACCGCCTGGGGATTCTGCTACTTTAACAACATGGCTATTGCACTGACAAACCTCAAACGGGCCGGTAAAATCAAAAAGGCGTTTATCCTGGATTTTGATCTTCACACAGGTGACGGCAACATCAACATTCTGGGCGGGAAGGGATATGTGACCATCCTCAATCCCAGCAGCCAGGATCGCAATGAATACCTGAAAATGGTCCATCATGCGCTCAACACAACCGATGCGGATATGATCGCCGTTTCCGCCGGTTTTGACAATCACGAAGACGATTGGGGCGGGCTTTTAAAAACGGAGGATTACACTTTTATGGGGGCACTGGTTCGGAATGCCGCCCGTCGCAATTCCGGCGGATGTTTCGGCATTCTCGAAGGAGGCTACAATCATTCCGTTCTGGGCAAGAATGTTTGGGCTTTCCTGGAAGGATTGAGCGGTAGCAAGTCTATCGAGTAAGCTTGAATGACGAGAGATCAGGAGTCGTCGGAAAAGCTGACCGACAAGGCTTGTCGCCCTCCCCGCTATTGACAGTAGAGCGGAATCATTCTATATTAAAATCAATCAAAAAACGTTTCAAAATAATAAAGGGGGAAGGCCATATGAAAAAAATATCATTATTATTTGTTGTATTTTTTACATTTTTCACTTTCCTGGTTTTAAAAACTGATCATTTGTATGCTGCGTCTAATGTGATAACGGTCAGAGCGGATACCTGGCCTCCATATAATGATGACCCGAAATCAAAATTGCCCGGTTCAATGGTGGAGATTGTGAAAAAAATCTTTGAAAAAAATGGTTATAAAATTGATTATCAGGTTATGCCATGGAACAGGAGCATTGCGGATGTTGAAGAGGGTAAGTTTGATGCCATCTTCGGTGCAACAACCGAATGTCCTGATTGTATTACACCCAAGGAAGCCATCGGTTTGATGATCAACCATTTTTATGTAAAAAAGGGGTCGACTTGGAGATATACGGGGCCTGATTCCTTGAAGACCGTTAGCGTCGGGGTCATTGCTGATTATTCCTACACGGATGTCTTTGACGCATATGTTAAGAAGAATAAAGGAGATTATAAAAAAATTGATATGATGCATGGTGATGAATCATTGCAGAAAAATGTTAAAAAACTTCTTGCGGGAAGAATAGGCGCCATTGTGGAAAATCCGCTGGTTTTTAACTGGGTTATCACAAAACAAATGGGCTTAAAGGCCAGTGAATTTGACGAAGCGGGAGAACTGGAAAACAGTAAATTGAAATTGTATATGAAATTTTCACCGAAAAAAGATACCTCAAAAGCCTATGCGGACATTTTTGATAAGGGCATTGCTGAATTAAGAAAGTCCGGTGAATTACAGAAGATCCTTGCCAAATACGGCATGACGGATTGGAAATAGGATTCATCAGCGTTCTTTTGGTTTCATGGGCTGGTTGGCTGATCTGCGCTAGAACGGAAAATCTTCATGAGAAGAGGACTTTGGCTTTTTTTCCTCCTGCTGGAAATCGATTCTGGCTGCTTTTTGATGTGTGGCGTAAGCTCGAATAACGAGAGATTTGGGGGTTGTCGGACAGGCCAACCGACAAGCGCCACAGCCGATGCAATAGGGTTTATCGATTTCGGGATATAAAATATTTTTCTTATTGGTGAACCGGATGGCGTGGGTGGGACAGACTTCTCCACAAGCGCCGCAGTTTTGGTGATGAAGATAAACCACGCAAACATCCTGAAGGAGGTTTGCCTCGCCGATCTGAATGATCTTTTTTTCCTCCAGAGCGATAGGCAGAATTGCGCCGGTGGGGCAAACGTTGCCGCAAAGATTGCACTCATAATCACAATAACTTTGATCAAAATTCAATCTCGGCTGGAACAGACCGGATAGATCGAAATCTGTAACGGATGGCGTCAGCACTTTGGTCGGGCAGGCGCTTACGCACAAGCTGCAGGATGTGCATGTCTTCGCAAAGCGCACCGTATTTTGCGAACCGGGCGGCGTGACCGGCGGATTTGCATTTGCGGCAAAGCGTTGAAAAAAAGATCTGCTGCGGGAATCATAAAGCACAATCAGAGAAGCGACAGCGGCGAGACTGCCGACCAGCCATTGTCTGCGTGTGGGTGAGCCAGCGATCACGGTTTTGCTCTTTTGTCTTTTCCCAAAGCGGATGACGTTTTTTGAACAGACGGAAAGGCAATTGAAACAACCGACGCAGCGGCTCATGTCGATGAAAGCGGTTTGAGGATCAAGGCAGTTGGATTTACAAACATTTTTGCACTTCATACATTCAAGACATTCTTGACGGTTGACGATGAGTTGAAAGAAAGACCTTCTTGCGACCAGTCCCAGCAGTGTTCCCACCGGACACAGAGTGTTGCAATACAAACGCCCCCTGGTTGCCGACAGATATGCAAGGATAAGAAAAAAGACCGCCGTTATCGCAGAAACCTGCAGGGGAATGTCCGCCGCCTCTTTCGGATGAAAGTGGGACTTCAAGGTATTAAAAAAGGCAACACCGGGATTGTAAATCTCTGTAAGAATCGGACCGGCAAGTTGCACAATCATTCTTCCAAAAAATGAATAGGGGTCCAAAAGGCAGACCAGCCACAGCGACCCCCCCCAAAAGGTGGCCACCGTCAGAATGAGCACGGAATAACGTAAATAATTCAAAGGCTTGGCAAAATTTCTGTGTTGGCGGATGTTCAGCCTGCGAAAACCGGCAGTCATCAGGTCCTGCAGTGCGCCCAGCGGGCAGAGCAAAGAGCAGTAAATCCGACCGAAAAACATGGTCAGAATCAGGATCAAGATCAGGCCGGCGGTAAACAGTGTGGCAGGGTCGATGATGGTCCACATTAGCGCCGGTACTGCCTGAAAAGGTGGTAAAACCTTTGAAAGAAAAACGGCCAAGGGTTCAATATTTAGAAACATCAAGACAAACAGGATGAAGACAACGATGGAGATGGCTCTTCGAAAGATGATCAGCGGCAAACGCTTCCTCCCTACATGGCGAAAGTGACAATTTTGAGATCTTTGAGGTTCATGTTGCCAATTTTTTGTGCGTGTGCGAGGCTGATGTAGCCGATCTCCTCCGGCTCTTTACCGAAGATTTTTGCCGCAGCGGCATCCACCGCCACGATGTCTCTGGACAGAAGCAGTGTTTTTTTGATTTGTACGTCGGCGGACTGCGGATTACTCGGCCCTGCGGGACCTCGGCTCATCAGGACGCGATACGCGTCCACAACGTTGAGGTCCGGTTTTCGGTAGAGACAAAAATCCGCGATGCACTGATCCAAACCGATTAAGTGGTATTCCATGCGGTTTTTGATAATGCCCATCATATTTTTCATGGCGATGGTCAAATGGGTGGAACTGTGATGCTTTAGCACAGGAACGTTGATCAATACGTCGCAATCCGCAATCAGGCTGATGACATCCGCGGTTTTGAGTTTTTTACCGCCCGGAATCCGGACATTGCGGTAGGTTAAATCGTTGGTCGGCACCACAATGCCGCCTGCGGTTCTCGCCGCCTCTTCTATACCGCTCATTTGATAGCATTTTCGTGCGTTGCCGGATGTGGGAGTTACCACGTTATCAAAAACATAGACTTTTTTTGCGCCTGTCCCCAAGCAGGATGCCACAATGGTTTTAACCAGCAGCGGATTGGTGTTGGCTCCAATTTCCGGAATGCGCGGCCAGCCGATGTTGGGTTTGACAACGACGGTTTGTCCTTTGCGCACAAACTGATTCATGCCACCCATCAAATCAATGGCTTTTTTAAACATGGCATCCGGCTCGCCGTTTTTGACGGCCACCAGATCAGGAATTGAAGAAGGCTTGTTTCTGGCGATTAAAAAATCCGGTTTGCCGAAAACAACCGCACTGCCTGCAATCAGTCCCAGAGACAGCCCCTTTGCCAGGACCTCTCGACGTCCGAATAGCTGTGAATCTTTCATGAAAAATCCTCCTGTTGGAAAATAATCATCAGGACAAATCAAACAGCAGTGTTATAAAAGACAATTGTTGATCATCATTTCCGGAAACGCTTAAGCGAATTCTCATCAAGTTTGAATCGCAGTTTCAGATAGGGACCGTCTCCTTGATAACTGTCTCCTACCAGGTCTTCGTCAAAACGGTCAAAAGAATATCCTAGTGAAATCCAAAGCTGATCGAAGACACGGTAGCCGGTTTCGATTGAGCCGCCTTGACTCCGAGAACCGGTCAAATGGGAACTAATCAGACGGTATTCTGCACCGAAATCGAAGCGATCCGTAAGGTCATACAAAAAACGTGCTGCAATCAAATCCGTGTAGGATGAGAAGGCGTCATCCTTCTCAAGTTTTCCTGCGTATTTTCCCGTCAACTGTAGTTTTGGATTGAACTGATAATTTCCTTCGCTGGAAAAGATAAACGAATCAATGCTGTAGGTAGGTTTAGAACTTAACCGTTTATCATATTTATATTCCATTTTGCATAGGGCATTGAATTTGTCGTTTTCAATGGGGCGGTAGGCCAGCCCCATCATCAAACGTGATGTGGCGTCCTGTCCGTTGTTTCCGCTTCCCTCCTGGAAATATCTTTCTCTCATCAGCAGTGTGTAATCGGGATGCAGTTTAAAGGCCAAAGCAGCTTCCGCAAGATAGGAATCTTTTCCATTTTCAACAATTTCATGTCTGTGTTCTGCGCGGCCAGTGACTTTTAAGTTGTCATGGGGAAGATATTCCATACCGGTCGCAACCGCAAATGCATCTGGTTCGTTGGCATTTTTCTGACCGCTCAATGTACTCAGATACTCGCCGGCGATATTTGCCGTGAGTTTATCCATGATCTGAAACTTGTTCTTTAGGCCCATGACCTGCTGATTGCGGTATCCGGCGGAGCCGTCGGCCAGACGGTATTCCTGATAAGCTGTTGTACTTTTGGTTACTTGCGATTCTGCTCC
>DAOLNX010000054.1:0-22887 GCA_035416785.1 Smithellaceae bacterium
AAAAAGCTTACTGCAGGAAAAGTCTTTTTTTGGGGGGGCTTGATTTTCCTCAAATAACAGAGCCCTTTCAGAATCATGACTTCGTTTTGAAAATCTGAAAGTTTGCCTCTTGGAAATTTCACGATCCTGGTCAGCATTCCATCCATCGGGCAAAATTACTCCAAGGAATTATCCAAGGAATTATCTTGACACGTATGAATCATCTTCATATACTTTATTGACCAATGATGCGCTGCCGTCCATCTTGAAACAGCTTGAAGGAATGATTGGCGCCTCCCCCAGCAACACAATAAAGGTAAGATTTCAGGTGTTGTGAACATGCAAAAAAAAATATATCCAGAAAGCAAAATAATAAAAAATTTTGAGCAGTTGGGTGATATCTACCGCAATCTTGTGGAAGCCACCAGCGATTCCATCTATCTGGTCGATAAAAATTGTCGTTACCTTTACGTCAACCCCAAACACTGTTCGCGTATCGGCCTGCGTCAGGAAGAACTGTTCGGCAGAAATTATGCTGAATTTCACTCCGCCGAAGAAACCACCATTTTCGCGGATAATGTCCAAGAGGTCTTTCAAACCGGTCTATCTTTCCAGCGCCAGTATTGCAGCCATCGGGACGGAGGAGAATTTCTGCGCACATTCAGCCCGGTAAGAGCATCTTCCGGAAAAAAACAAATCATCGCCGTGTCCGTGATTTCTAAAAACATCACGGAATGGAAACTTGCCGAGCATCTTTATGCCACATTGGCTGAAAAATCCCCCATCGGCATTTTTATTGTCCAGGATAAAAAGTTTCAGTGGACCAACCAGCAATTTCTTCAAAATACGGGATACACAGCAGAAGCAATAATCGGCGCCGATTCCCTGATCATGGTTCATCCGGACGACCGAGAGCATGTACGAAGAAGCGCCAGGGACATGATGCGCGGCGAACACGTATTTCCCTATGAATACCGCATCCTCACGAAAAAAAATGAAGTCAAATGGTATATGGGAACGGTGACATCTATTGAATACAAGTATCAAAGAGCCGTTTTGGGTTGTCAAATGGATATTTCTCTACAAAAGCATGCGGAAGACGCTCTGAAACAAAGCGAGGAACGATCCCGTACAATCATTGATTCCATCACAGACGCTTACTATGAAGTTGATTTAAAAGGAAACCTCTTGCTGTTTAACGAAGCCTTCCTGGATTTGTTCGGAACCAGGCATCAGGAAATGCTGGGACTCCATTATTCACGATATGTGGATCAAAAACACGCAGACATCGCCTTGCGCACGTTTTCACAGGTTTTTAAAACCGGGAAACCCATCAGCAAAATGGAATGGGAAATCATAAATAAAAACGGTGAAGTACGACAAGTGGAGTTATCTGTCAGCTTAGCCCGGAACGCTCAAGGTCAGCCGAAAGGTTTTCGCGGAATCGTCAGCGATATTACCGCAAGACGCAGAGCGGAGGATGCCATCCGCAAACAGGCGTTCCATGACCCCTTGACCAATCTGGCCAACCGAATTCTCTTTCAAGACCGGGTCAACATGGCCATTAAAAGAGCCAAAAGAGTCGGAAAATCCATGGCTTTTATGATTATTGATTTGGATTTCTTCAAAGATATCAATGATCGATGGGGGCACGCGGCGGGAGATTTTGTCTTGAAAGACGTGGCCCAGCGGTTGTCGGCCAATGTCCGGGACACCGATACCGTCGCCCGTCAAGGCGGAGACGAATTCTCCGTCGCTCTTTCAACCTTGAATAAAAATGAAGAAGCATGCTTGATTGCCGAAAAAATCATGGCTTCCTTGAACAGACCCTTTCGCCTGGATGCCTCCGATGTCACCGTGACAGCCAGTCTGGGCATCGCCATGTATCCCGAACATGGCGAGGACTTCGATACGCTGATGAAAAAAGCGGATCGGGCCATGTATCAGGCCAAAAATCTGGGACGAAACCGTTATTTCCTTTACACTCCCCCCCACTCGGAAGGGGATGGAAACTGATCAATCCATGCGGACAATAAGAGTTATGCATCATCACAAAAAAGGAAAGCAATGATTCCGGAAGAATTACAACGTTTATTCCTTGAACATGGCAAAGAAATATGTCTGAACAAAGGAGACGTTCTTTTCCGGCAGGGAGAAGAAAGCCAGAATTTGTATTTCGTTTTGAGCGGCAGTTTGACCGTATCGGTTTCCGAAGGGAAAACTTCACCAGTCGCCATCAATCGAATTGAAGCAGGCGAATTGCTGGGCGAATTAGGGGCCATCACCCAACACCCCCGCAGCGCCACGTTGATCGCCGCAACCCCTGTCGTGCTATCCTGTATATCCACAAGCGCCTTCCAGGATCTGCTTGTCCAGAATCCATCGTTTATTGAAGCTATGACGCTAACCAACCGTTCACGACTGACATCTGCGGACATGGCAAGAATTCAGTTTCGCAACATCCATCAGCAAATGCAAAAACACCTGGCGCGCCTGGACAAAGAAAAGGAGCAATTACAGGAGCTTTTGCGTTTACGGGAAGAGTTTGAAGCGCTGGTGGTTCATGACTTGCGTAATCCACTCAATGCCGTCATCATCGCTTTGAATATGCTTGAAAGCGTGGAAGAACAGGTGAAAGACAAGGAAACTTGCCGGCGGGCAATCTCCCTGGCCAGAAATGCCACCCAGCGTATGTCTCGGCTGATTGACACGCTTTTAGATGTCGCCAGGCTGGAAGCCGGAAAACTGGTTTTAAACATCGACGAATTTGACCTGACCAACCTGATTGGCGACGTAATCGAAACAGAAAAAACAAAAGCGGCGGAATCCGTTGAGATTGTCCGGCAAGCTCAACCGGAATTAAAAATGAAAGCGGATTTTGAGCTAATCAGCCGCGTCCTGTCCAATCTTCTGGATAACGCTTTGAAATTTGCGCCTCCCCGAAGCAAAGTCGAAATAACTTCAGAATCTTGCAATGACCGGAGCATCCGCATCAAAGTCACGGACGCCGGACCAGGTGTTCCACATGAAGAACGAGAGCGTATTTTTGATAAATTCGCCCAGGTTCGATATGAAGAATTCGAAAATCGTTGTGGCACCGGTCTTGGACTGACTTTCTGCCGGATGGCGGTCGAAGCGCATGGCGGCTCCATTCATGTGGAAGACGGACCGTTAGGCGTGGGAAGCTGTTTCATCATCGAAATTCCTAAAGAGTAAAACCATCCGGTTTGCTTTTTCACCTTTCACAAACATTTCCAAGTCGCTTTTTACCGGACCGTAATTTCCACCCGTCGGTTTTTGGGTTCCGGCGTATTATCCGGCGTGGCAATCAGCAGATTTCTTTCACCGTGAGAAACGACGGTGATGTGAATGTCTTCCTCTTTCATTTTTCTCTCCTTTTTCAGCTCCCCTCGGATAATGTCGGCAACAGACTGGGCTCGTTCCAATCCAACCCGTTCATTGAAATCATCTTCCCCCATCGTGTCGGTGTGGCCGATAACGGAAATGTCCGGCGCGGGATGCATTCTCAGCATTTTCAGAAGAGCCGGAATTAAAACCCGCGAACTCTCGGTTAGTTCTGTTCCGCCCTGCTTGTAATACAACATCAAGCTTGTCGGAAGCGGAGGCCTTGCCGCCATCGCCTCACCGAAATCCTTCTGAATCTGGCTTTCATCTACGGAAAATGGCACGTCGGAAGAACCGTCCAGATCGATACCGGTTCGAGATTTTGCCAAAAGAACATTTCCTTGGGCACTGCTCACCGCCACTTTTCCTGTGGTTCCATCCGGGCTATCCATCAAAACAACATAGGATTTCGGCGAGCATCCTGTGACAATCATCCAAGCAGTAACGACCACCAACCATAATTGAAAATAGCGAATCATGCTCACCTCCTATGGGACAACTTTAACCAGAAAATGCGTTCCGCGGCATCCAATCATGGCTGACGGTGTCTTGATGTTTACAGCTTGAGGTTTAAGCTTGGCGATTACCCCCGAAATGACCTGAAGAGAGCCTCTTGACATACTTGCGCCAAAGCTAAGCTTTCCGGCTCCCGGCGCATAAACGTATTCATCCACCGTCAGTTCCGTATCGGGCCCAAAAGACATCACGGTATTATCCTTGAAAGTAACCCCCATGGATCCCTTCGGGCCTGTCCTCAAGATATTCCCCATTCTAATCGGTAAGCCCACCCGAGCGGAAATCGTTTTTCCTGAATCAATGATTGAGGCTTCACCAGAAACGGTTTTGACAAATCCGATGGTTTCCCCGGCCCAGGCGACAGATGCCGCCACAAACACCAGAATTCCTGACAGTATAAAGCGCTTCATGATTCATCCCTCCTGATGGGTCTATTTTGCTGGTCTATTTCGTTTTGAAGATGATTATATCACCTTGTTCGCCTGTCCGCAAACGTTCCCGATGAAACAACACCAGCGGATCATGAGGCCTTTCCGCTGCTAACTGCTCGAAAGCAGCCGCAGCACGGGAATCCATTTTTTGCAATAATTCAAACGCATTTTCATAAACCATATCGCGCAGCGGCCCCTTCCGGCCCTCTCCCGATTCCAGAAGGGGCTCGAAAACTTTCAAGGGTTGTGTTTTTCCTTTCAATACCAGAGATCCCACGGGACGAACCACAGCATCCGGACATCCGGAAAGAGTTGCCTCGGATATGCAAATCAGAGTTCCCAACTGCTTGTTCACCGTTTCAAGACGCGCTGCGGTGTTCACGGCATCCCCCAGTGCGCGATAATCAAACATGGTGGATCCGCCGAAATTTCCCACAATCACTTCTCCGGTGTGGATGCCAATGCGAGTCTGGCCGAAAGCGATTTCTCTGGCATTGCACTCCCTGGCGTAATTCATAGCAAAAGCGTGCATTTCGAGTGCACAAGCCCATGCCCGCGTCCGATGATCCGGCTGAATCACCGGCGCGGAAAACATAATCGCGAGAGCGTCTCCAACAATTCTGTCCAGAGTGCCGCCGTTGCGAAACGCAATAGTCAGCATCTGATCCAGATAGGCATTGAGGATTGAAACTGCATCCGCCGGGTCCATCTTTTCCATGAGACTGGTAAAACCGGCAAGGTCGGTAAATACGAAACTGCACTCCTGCCGCCTCCCCCCCAATTCCAGTTGGTCGGGATGTTCCACAAGATACTGGACCCGGTTGGGAGAAACATAGCGCGAAAAAGCTTCTCTGACCCAGCGCTGACGCCGCTCGCTGGACATGTGGTGAACGACGCTGCCCAGAATGAAGATGAAAAGCAGCGCCAATCCCGGTGAAACAAAATCAAGGAGCAGACCATGCCGAACAAACGCAAACACGCCTGCCAGGTTAAGAGATAGAAGAGCCAACACGGTCAAACACGCAGACACGAGAGCCGAAGCGTTCAGGGTAATGAGGCAAAGCAATAGCCCCCCCAAAAAAATGACCACCGTTTCGGCCGTCCCCGCCCAAGTGGGACGAAAGAGATAGGCACCGTTGAAAATCTGCTCCAGTGCCTGAGCATGCGCTTCCACACCGGGCATAATCGTTCCCAGAGGATTAAACCGCAAATCCATGAGTCCCTGCGCCGATGCCCCGATAAGAAGAATACGGCCCTGTATTTTTTCCCGGGGCGCTTTACCGGCCATGACCTTCCATGCCGGGAGATAGCGCTGGGCAACCGGCTTGGTGTAATGCACCCAGATTTCTCCCTGAGGCGTCGTGGGCACCGTTATGTCTCCGATTTGTATTTCACGAACCCCCCTGCCCTTTTGTGCATCAGTCCTGATGATGTAATTTTTTTGTCCCTGAGCCACGCGCAGGGATTCTGAAGCAAGCGAAAAAAAAGGTTGATTTTGCAGACTAATCACCATCGGCACGCGACGGACAACGCCATCCGCATCTGGAATAAAGGTCAGGGATCCGTTTCCCGCCGCCGCATCCGAAAGTTTCGGCAATGGCGCTACTGCGCTTGAAAAGGAGAATAAAAAGGGAAGAGCCGATTCTCCCGAAAAGACGACGCGAAAAGGATGCGCAGGAAGGAGCGAATCCATCTCCTGGCCAAGCGCATAACCAAGCACGACTCCGCCGCCGGTTAATGTTTGCGCAAGCACATCATCATGATCCGGAATATTTTCCAAACGCCTCCGCACATCGGGGGGAAGTTTCCAAATGGCGGACATGGCTTTGGGAGATGTGCGGTCCGGTTCGGCAAAAACAATATCCATGGCAATAGCCGCCGCGCCATCCCTGCGTAAACGCTCAATCAGTTCCGCAATCCGGGTACGCGGCCACGGCCACTGTCCCAACCGGTTGAGACTTTCCTCATCAATGTCAACAATAAGCACAGGAGCAGCCTGATAAGGACGCGGATACCATCTTTGATATTGATCGAAAACAGCGTTTCGCAGCGCCTGCATTGATAACGGATCCAGAAGAAAGACCGTCACACTGAACAGCACAGCTGCAAGGGGCGCAAGCAGCCCTATGCCCGATTTTGAAAATAGCTTCATCTTTTCATCACACCGTCCGAAAACAATAGGAAAAAACGATAGGAAAGAATTTTAAGGCTGTCAATGAAAAATGGCCTTAATGATATTGATTCTTCTGGGATTTTTCTGCTATACGTTAAGCTCTCGTAACATGGTGTGAAATCCGTCATAGGTTAAGCGATATGGGGAGACTTCAGCATGAATAAATCAAAAGGAAATTTGGTTCATTTGACACGCGGAGGCATATTGATTCCTACCTCCGCCGGCAATATGCAGTTGGGAATCCCTCCCGAAACGATCAAAGATACCATGCAGCTTCAAGACGGTGTCCCCGATACTTTTATTATCCCGAGGGATATGTTTGATCTGCAAAACGGTGTCGCACTGGCAGAGATGGAATTTCCCATTTATTTCAATTTTTTCATCAAAAAAGGGAAAGCAAAAATCATCTGCACGGAAATCCAGAAAAAAAGAATCGAAACGGTCATCTCCGAAGCTCTTTTTGGACCAGAAACCATAGATCATCTTCCTGAATTCGCCGACGGGGAAAATACATCCGGTTTTCCGGATCTGAAAGCGGAAATGAATCATTTCAGAAGCACGGCCAAAAATTCACAAGACAGGCTGAATCTGGAAGACATGATTGAATTTCACATTCTGGATGTCCGTAAAAGAGCAACCTGTAATGGAAGGGATATTCGTTTTGATAAAAATTACAATTTAACCGTTTATGAAAAAGGAAAAGAAATCGCCTTTATTGGCCATGATTTGCCTCTTATGCCTGTTAAAAACATCCTCAATGCTTCCCGGCTCAATTTCCGTCCTCCCCTGTTCGGTGTCACCACCCTGGGAGCAGGTCATGGTTTCGACCCCCATGCCGATACTTCGGGTCTGATCATCTGGGTAAACCGGCGAGGTATTATGGTTGATCCGCCAGTAAACGCCAGTGAAAAACTGCTGGCGTTGGGCGTCAGTCCGAAACTGATCGAAAATGTCGTCTTGACACACTGCCACGCCGATCACGATGCAGGAACGCTCCAGAAGATCCTCCAAGAAGGAAGAGTCAACTTGTATACCACAAAAACGATTTACAGAAGTTTCATGAAAAAGGCCGAAGCCCTGACAGGAATCGAGGAGTCGTTACTTTCGGGCCTGGTTCATTTTTATCCTGTTTTCATAGGAAAACCCATGATCATTGACGGGGGCAGATTTCATTTCAATTATACGCTTCATTCCATTCCAACCATCTCCATTCAGGCTTCGCTATCCGGCAAGAGTATGGTTTACAGTTCGGATACGATGAACGATCCGCAATACATCGAACAGTTGTACCAAGAAGGGATTTTGTCGAAAAACCGTCGGGACTTTTTACTCAATTTCGCCTGGGATCACGATGTTATTTTTCATGAAGCAGGCATTCCCCCTATACACACACCGCTTAGCTACCTTTGCAGCCTGCCCGAACAGGTCAGAAAACGAATGTATCTGGTTCATGTAAATCCGGAAACCATTCCGCCGGATAGCGGCATGAAAATTGCGCCAACCGGATTGGCCAATACTATAGAACTGGATATCCGTCCCTTGCCCCATGATGAAGCCATCGAAATGCTGGATGCCTTCTCCCGTGTGGATTTGTTTGAAAAACTTTCACTGGAAAAAGCGAGAGAGTTCTTGCTGGTTGCCAAAGTCGAAAAATATGATGCGTCCGGATTTATTTTCCGCAAGGGAGAAAAGGGTGATAAATTTTACATCGTTGTTCGTGGCGAAGTGGACATTATTCTGAACGGTAAAATTGTCACGACCTATAATGTCGGAGGGTACTTCGGCGAAAAAAGTCTGTTTCTCGATGAAAACCGTACCGCAACGGCAACGGCAAAAACCGACACGGTTCTTTTATCAATCCGCAAAGATGAAATGCTGAGCCTGATACGAGGAACGGCAAGTGAGTTCCTGCTGCGCCAAATTGCGGATTTTCAGAATATTCCTTTAAGAGATACTCTGAAGAAGAATCCGATCCTCGGCAATCTGACAGCGACTCAACAAACGCAGCTTCATGGTTTGATCCGGCCCGTCGATCATTGTTTCCAGCCCGGAGAAATGATTGCCGGCAAAGGCCAGAAAGTCTATATTGTCCGTGAGGGTAAGGTAAGTGTGCAACGCGGACGTGTTCTTGTCGACACGCTTACCAAAGGAGCCATCTTCGGCGTAAGGGCGCTTTTCAAAAACAATATAGCGCTTTCGTTTGCGGCAAAAGACGAAACCAGTCTCTATGATATCGATCGCTCTGATTTTATTAATTATTTGGAATCAAATCCGGGCATTTACGTAAAAATGTATCATCGGCCTTATTAAGTCACACCCCAAACATCCGCTTCATTGTCTCTCTCCTGACAACGGATGTTGCGATTTTTACAATCTTGCTTTTTCAGACCAACCTTGCTATTGGGCTTGAAGATTGAATAGTATCATGTTGGTCATGGTTCCCTCCTACCCCTTTTGTCAAAGCGGAAGGAGAGGAATGATTCAGTTTCAGATGGAATATGGAAATCCGTCATGCAAAATTATCTTCTGATTTTTATCGTCATTCTGGCAATCATCACGGTGATCAGCTTTATATACACGATCTGGCGCGCCCGCAATGATGAACAGATTTTGCGCAATATTATTCAGGGATCTCCCATTCCGACATTCGTCATCTCTACAGACCACAAAATTCTTCACTGGAACAAGGCTCTGGAAGGATTAAACGGTATCAAGGCAAGCCAGGTTCTTGGAACCAATCAGCAATGGCGTGCATTTTACTCCAAGCAGCGCGATTGCATGGCGGATCTGATATTAAACGGCAGAATCACCGAAGCCTCCTCTCTCTATTCGGGAACCGTTAGCGTATCAAAAGTACTGAAAGATGCCTATGAAGTAACGGAATTTTTTCCCGATATTGGAGAAAAGGGAAAATGGTTTCGTATTACCGCGGCAAGCATTCGTGATTCAAGCGGCAGAATCTTCGGCGCCATGGAAACGCTGGAAGACATCACAGAACAAAAAGCAACGGAAGAAGAATTGCTCAAAAGAACCAAGCTTGAATCTTTGGGAACTTTTGCCGACGGTGTGGCCAAGGATTTTGACAGCTTGCTGACCGCCATTTTACGCAATGTTTTTCTTGCAAAAATATCCGCCAACGAGGAAGACAAGATTCTGGAAAACGGACTGGCAATAGCGGAAAGGGCAGGCCTTCAGGCCAAAGAACTGGCCCATCGTCTGATCACTTTTGCCCAGGGCGGGTATCCGGTAAAAAAGATGGAGCAAATCGGTGAATTAATTCGTGAAACCGTTCAAAAAGTATTATCTGGATCCAATATCGCCTGCGAACCGGTAATTGCCGACAATCTCTGGCCCACAGAAATCGACGTCATGCAAATCAAACAGGTTGTTGAAAACATGATCACCAATGCCAAAGAAGCCATGCCGAACGGAGGTGTTGTAGAGGTAATCGCGGAAAACACGACCACCGGCACCAATATACGAACCAGGGGAGGAAGCACCTATGTCCGGATTATGATTCGTGACAGAGGTGTCGGGATCCCCCGTGAAAACCTCTCCAGGATTTTTGATCCTTATTTTACAACAAAAGAAAAGAAAGAACGGGGCGGAATCGGCCTGGGACTTGCCATTTGCGATTCCATCATTAAATACCACAATGGCCTAATTACGGTGGAATCCCAGGTCGGATTCGGCACAACATTTTTCATTTATCTGGCGGCAACCCCCGATAACCCTCCCAAAGGACAGGATTCGCTAAGCTAAACACATGATTCGTGATCTTTCTTGACACAGCTCACCAGGTCCTCAATAATGCGTAAACGCTCCTGAAACGTGGCGATGCCCAAGGCCGACTCCCGAGGATGAAGATTTTCAATCTCGGCAAGCCGGCTTTGCAAATGGAGAATAATTTCCTCCGCCAAACCTAAAAGAAGAGCACGCTCGTACCTTGTCATTGTCTGACACCGTTATCTCATCTTTAAGCCATGCAAAAACATCTAAACCCGCGCAGCCCGCCAGGTCAGAAAAGCCTTTTGAATGGACTCAGCCGCGCTTTCAATCCCCACATGTTCAGTATTCACAATCATATCGTAATGTTTTGGATCGTTGATGTCTTCATTAAAATACTTTCTCACAAAACCGGCCTGATCGGCTTCATAGGTCTGGACATAGGCCAGGGCTTCCGCCTGTTCAATGTGACGATCACGCATAACTCTCTCAACCCGTGCATCCCGGGGCGCGACAATTCGCAGGCGAAATGCCTTCCCTTTCAGAATAAAGCTGCCTCCCCGGCCGATAATAATTACATTGCCATGTTCGGCTGTGGTATGCATGACCATCGACAGATGGCGCAGGTATTCATCAGGCCAGATATGGCGAGCCTCAAAAAATGAATGAATGATGCTATCAAAAAGCGAAATACTTTTTTCATCGAGTGATTTGATGACTTTATCGCTCATATGGGCGCTTTCCGCAACCTTATGGATCAGTTCACTGCCTACAATATCCATTTTCAATTCCGTGGCCAGTATTCGCGCCACCCAACCTCCTCCGGCCCCGGCTTCACTTGACAAAGTGATAACCTGACCGGATTTCTCTTTGGTCTCTTTCTTCCAGCGGCTGACCTGATCTTCGACCAGCTGATCCACATCCTTGTCCTGAAGTTTGATGTCCCTTGTATAGTCGGGACAATTGACATCAAACAAGGCATTGGATCTCATCCGATAACGCTTTGTACAGTTTTCGCGCCATGCGCAGATGACGCAAATTCGTTTTTCTGCTGTTGCTGGCATATTTCCATCCCCCTTTCTGAATAACCGTTACGGTTCTTCTTCCTGCAGCGCTTCAAAGCCGGCGACAATATCAAGAAGCTCTTCGGTAATCGTCATCTGTCTCGTGCGGTGATACTGCACATGAAGCTCCTGCAACTGCTCTTCAATGTTTTTTTCAGCATTTTGCATGGAGGCCAGACGGCTGGCGTTTTCACTGGCAAGGGATTCTGCAAAGGCCCGATACAGAGAGACAAACAGATATTCCCGAATCAGAGAGGAAAATATTCTGTCGCCGTCCATCCGGAAAATCGGCAGCGATCTGGATTCCCATTTCTTCCCGGCAATTTGCATAAGCCAATCCGTACTAACGGGAAGAATTTGCAGCATATGAGGATGGTAGATCGCTCCTGAAACATATTCGTTGTAAAACAGCATAAAATGATCGATATTATTGCGAAAATGCCATTCATCAAGAATCATGATAATTTCCTGCACGCCGGGTGTAATGCCAGCCACGGATCCCGGCGTTGTCAGGACTTCGTCCACCGGCTGCCCCGCATCTTCCACATAATCCGCCACGCGTGCGCCAACGGCCAGAACCTTGCGGTTTTCTTTTTTGACACCGCAGCTTTTCATGTATTCTAAAGCAGATACCGATATTTGTTCATTAAGTTGTCCACAAAGTCCCTGATCCGATCCGAAAACAATCACTCCAAGACGTTTTAATTTATCGTGCTTGCGGCGAGTCATCACCCCCATTCTTTCTCTGAGCACTACCTGCAGACCCATTTCAACCGTCCGGTTATAGTCTCGCAGAGAATAAACCGCCCGCTGATACTGCCGGATGCTTACCGCCGCCAGTGCTTTCATGGTTTTCACGACAGATAAAAGGTCGCCGGCGCTTTTCATTCTTCTTTTCAGTGACTCAGTGGTTTGCATCGGTTTCCTCATGGATTTCAAAAGGTTGCACAGCCTGTTGAAGTATATTCATCATGCGGTCACGATCTGCCAAATCCGTTTTTTTGCCCTCTTCAATTCGGGAGCACAAATCCGGAAGCTTTGTCCTGACCGTTTCCAGAAGACACTCCTCGGCCTCTCGAATCTTTTCTGTAGACACTCTATCCAGAACACCCCCCGTCACGGATAATAAGGAGGCGATTTGTTCAGAGGCGCGAAGCGGCTTGTATTGTCCCTGCTTCAAAATTTCACGAACGCGCCAACCTCGCTCCAAAGTCCGCCTTGTTGCTTCATCCAGCCTTGTGCCAAAACGGGAAAAGGATTCCAATTCCTCAAATTGTGAATACGACAGACGCAAATCTCCTGCCACAGAACGGTATGCTGGTAATTGCGTTTTTCCGCCCACGCGGGAAACGGATTTACCAACATCCACGGCCGGCAGAATCCCCTTATTAAAGAGCACCGGTGATAAGTAAATTTGGCCATCCGTAATGGAAATCAGATTGGTTGGAATATAGGAGGACATATCCTGGGCTTCCGTTTCCGTAATCGGCAAAGACGTCAGCGACCCTCCTCCCAGTTCAGGACGCATATGCGTGGAACGCTCCAGCAAACGCGAGTGAATATAAAAAATATCGCCTGGAAAAGCTTCACGTCCGGGAGGACGCCGCAGAAGCAAGGATACTTCACGATACGCCCGCGCATGTGACGTCAGATCATCGTAAATAATCAGAACATCTCTGCCTTGTTCAACAAAATACTCCCCCATACTTGTGGCGGCGTATGGCGCAATAAACTGCATCCCCGGCGTGTCCTCTCCGGTAGCCACCACCACGACACACGAACCCATTACACCGTGTTCTCGCAGTTCAGCGATGACTTTTGCCACGTCTGCGCTTTTTTTCCCAATAGCGCAGTAAATTGACAGAATACCTGTTTCCTTTTGATTGATAATCGTATCTACGGCAATAGCTGTTTTTCCGGTTTGGCGGTCTCCCAAAATAAGTTCCCTCTGTCCACGGCCGATAGGAATAAGTGCGTCAATCACCTTGATGCCAGTTTGCAGCGGAACCGTCACCGGCGAACGGTCCATTACTGCGGGAGCCGGTCTTTCCACCGGCAAACGCAGAACCGTGTTGACTTCACCCATACCATCCAGAGGGCGGCCGAGAGGATCGACCACCCGTCCCAGAAGCCCATCCCCCACAGGAGTGTCCAGAACCCGTTTGGTGCGTTGAACTTCCGAACCGACTTGCAGACCTTCGCTTGCATCCAGAAGAATCACACCAATCTCTTTGGGATCAATATTGAAAACCAGTCCCATATAATTGCCTGCAAAGCGAACCAGCTCCTCTGCACGGATTTGAGGCAAACCGCTAACCCTGGCAATATCACGGCCGACAAAGCGGACTGTGCCGATCTCATATTGGCGTAGTTCAGGGTTTTGATCGTCCAGGACTTTTTGCATGACATCAAACGTATCGTCCAAAAAGGTCTTTAATTCCTGATTCTCCACCTGGTTCATCTCTGAATTCATCATTTCCTCCTGCCGTAGTCCTCGCTTGAACATTCCATTTTCCGCTTAAACGCCCGCATGAATCCCTCTCATGCTGCATGCGCTTCCTTTTGAAGAGTTTCGGTCAGGCTCTCCACCAGAGTCTCCAGATATTCATTGAAACTCCAAGCGATTTTATGCCCGTTCACACGCATTTCAACGCCTGAAACAATCTCGGGTTCACGCAAATACCGAACTGTAAAACCGTCAGACATCTGTTTTTTCAATACTTCCTCGATCAGGGCCTGTTTCCGGGCCGGAATGTCAAATGCGCTCTGAATCGTCACCTGGTTTCCACCGACGCTGATGGCCTTGCGCATCTGCATGCTTTTTTCCTCATCCAGCAACGTGACGCGCCGCAGAAACTCGTCAATGATCCTCTCTTCCAGGTCGGCATCAGCCAAATCACGAATCGCTTTTCGTGCTGTGCTATACAACTGTGTGGCCGCCCTCTGGCGCAAGTCATAAAAAAAGGCATCCTGTTCCCGGACCAGCATGTCTTGCCAGCGCGTCTTGACTGCTTCAATTTCCACGCGCACCTTTTCCATCAGCTCCTTGCGCTTGGCATCGGCTGCCAGAGTGGCTTCATTGAGCATCTGCTCTTTCTTCTCTTTGAGCGTCTGGTTGCGCTTTTCATATTGCAAAGCTTCTTCCCGGGCTTTGTTTTTCAACTCTTCTGCCTCGGCAAACCGGGCTGCAATTTTCGCTTCCCGCTCATCCATTGCCCGGATAATCCTTCCGTAGAGAAAGCGTTTCAGAAGATACATCAGCAGAAGAAAATTGAAGATTTGCGCTAAAAAAACAAACCAGTCGATATGCATGGATTCCCCCCTTACTTGATCACGTGACTCCAGAAAGGATTGGCAAAAATCAAAATCATGGAAATCACAAAACAGTAGATGGCGATGGATTCAATCATGGCCAATCCGACAAACAAGGTTCTGGTAAGTGAATTCCTCTCATCGGGCTGTTGGGCAATCG
This sequence comes from Smithellaceae bacterium, assembly GCA_035416785.1. Lineage (GTDB taxonomy): Bacteria > Desulfobacterota > Syntrophia > Syntrophales > Smithellaceae > UBA8904. The sequence continues at coordinate 14,767 of DAOLNX010000054.1, forward strand.
CGGCCAGCGCCTGGGCAATGGCCTGTCCCATGCCCAACCCGGGACCGATGGAACCAATCCCCATTGCCAAACCCGCGCCAATAATCGAGGCCATTGCAACAATACTGACACTGTCCATAATCCTCCTCCTTTATTGCTTTTTTTAGGCTGGTGAGCCTTCTTTCTTGACATCTGCTCTTTCTTCTTCCTCGGCGGAAAGTGCCGAAGCGATGTAAACCATCGACAAAATTGCAAAGATATATGCCTGAATGACACCGATCAGCAGTCCGAGAATCTGCATCACCACGGGAAACAGGAAAGGCGTTACCGCCAGCAGGATGCCGATGACTTTTTCATGACTCATAATATTGCCAAAAAGACGGACGGTCAGGGCCAGCGTTCGTGACAATTCCCCCATGACGTGAAAAGGAAAGAAAATAAACGTGGGCTGAAAATACTCTTTGACATAATGAAAAATGCCGTTTCGCGATATGCCATAATAAGGGACGGCAATGAATACGCATGCAGCCAGTGCGGCCGTGGTGGTCATCGACGAGGTCGGCGCAACAAATCCCGGAACAATCACCAGAACATTGGATACACAGATAAACAGGAAAAGTGTTCCGACCAGAGGAACATAATCATCAGCACCTTTTTTGGTCATCTCGCGGATTTCGCCCCTGATTACGGATATGACCACTTCCAGAAAGTGCTGCCAGCGTGATACATGAATTTCTGAAGATATCCGGCGCGTTACAAGCCATGAACCCGTAACCAGGATGGCCATGACCAGCCAGGTATAAAGAATCGTCACATTCAGCGTAATAAATTCCCAGCTCCAGATAACCACCTGATCTGGACTGATTTGATTCAAAGCTACGACTTCCATAGAAACTCCTTGAAGCCTGTTCCATGATGGTTCTTCATTTCACAATCTCTTCGACAGGCTGCTTTGGCGCCACATAATGCGTAATCATAACGCGCATCAGAACAAATCCAAGCATAGCCGCAGCCAGCCTCTCCCAATACCCGGTCTGGATGATGAAGTAAAAGGCGGCCAATGTAATCGTCAGGCGCAACACATACCCTGTAAGCATCAAACGCATGCGGTTTTGCGAACGGGACAATCTGCGCACTGTCTGCCAGAGTGTCATAAAATAGAAAACGCCCAAGACCGACCCGACGGCAAACATCGCCGTCAGCATCCATAAAGATTTCATCATCATTCCTCTTCCACAATTTTGCTGCGAATTTTCCTAACCCAGTAGGCGGCATTGATACAACCGATGATCACGCCAAGAAGCAGAAACATTAAAGCCCATGAATATTGACTGGGCCAGGTGCGGTCAATCCAGAGCCCGATGGCCACACCGATCAGCGTGGGAATAGAAACTGCCCATCCGACAATGCCGAACATACCCAGGCCAAACCAGACCGTTTCTCCCTTATGCCTGATTCCCTTCATGCGCAGCGCCTCTCTTTGAGCAACTTTTTGCGTAAAGCGATCGGCCGCCTGCTTGCGCCTGCTACCGTAAGTACGCCGGATTTCAACCATGCTTTTTGCCCCCTACTTCAATTCCACGAAACGCCTGATCAGTGACGCTTCCAGTTTGGCGGCAGCGGAACGTACGAGCTTTTCACGTTCATCCAACTTGTCGTACTGGTCCACAACCACCTGTTTGAGTTTTCCTAATTCACTCGCTTTTACAGCATTGCGAGTGGATACCAGGACATCCTGGCCTTTCTTTACCAAAGTGCCGACATCCATCGCCAATAATTCCTGGTCTCCTTTTCCCGACTCGTACATAAATATGCCCGGCGCCAGAGTGGCAACAAAATCAATATGGTTTGGCATCAGACAAAAGAAACCGTCTTCCGCTTCCGCGACAATCTTTTTGACCTCCTGCTCCATTAAAACTTCCGCCGGCAATAGAATTTTAAGCAGCATTTTCAATCTTTGCCTCATCAATAGATCCGATCATATACAGCGCTCTTTCCGGAATATCGGCAAATTCATCGTTCAGAATCCTTTCACATCCGTTTAGCGCATCTTCCCGGGAAACCATCTTTCCGGACGATCCGGTAAATTGCTCGGTTACAAAGAAAGGTTGTGTAAAGAAGCGTTCCAAACGACGAGCCCGATAAACCACGCGCTGATCATCGCGGGAGAGCTCAGAAATGCCCAGCATGGCGATGATGTCCTTCAAATCTTCATAAACGGCCAGAGTCTTGCGTATTTCCTGAGCAATTTTGTAGTGACGTTCACCGGCAATGCTTGGCATTAGCATTTTAGAGCCGGATTGCAGTAAATCAATCGCCGGATACAACCCCTCGCTGGCTCGCTTGCGGGACAAGGCAATGGTTGCAGAAAGATGACCAAAGGTATGAACAGCGGAGGGATCCGTAAAATCATCAGCCGGAACATAGACGGCCTGAATGGACGTAATGGCGCCATTTTTGGTATTACAGATCCTCTCTTCAAGTTCAGCGAGTTCAGTGGCCAGCGTCGGTTGATACCCCAGACGCGATGGCAACTGTCCCAGAAGGCCGGACACTTCCATGCCGGCCTGAATGAAACGGAAAATGTTGTCGATCATCAAAAGGACATCCTGCTTGGCATCATCCCGAAAATACTCGGCCATCGTCAGCGCCGCATGACCTACACGAAAACGGGCGCCGGGCGGTTCGTTCATCTGACCGAACATCATCACGGTATTGCCCAAAACACCGCTGTCCTGCATTTCGCGGTAAAGCTCTTCTCCTTCCCGGCATCTCTCTCCAATACCGCAGAAAATGCTCATGCCTTCGTGGCCGCTGACGGTATTGTGAATCATTTCTGTAATGAGAACCGTTTTTCCCACACCGGCCCCTCCAAACAGACCGGCTTTACCACCTCGTTCCAGAGGTGCAAGAACATCAATCGCTTTAATGCCTGTCTCAAATATCTCCGACACGGTTGACTGGTCGCGAAGTGGAATCGGCTCAGAATGGATGGATCGCATTTCGCATCCCTCCAGTTTTTCCTTTTTGTCAATCGTATTGCCAAAAACATTAAATACTCTTCCCATCAACTGCCTGCCTACGGGAACCTCAAAAGGTCTGCCCGAATCGACAACTGCGGCGCCCCGGGCCAGGCCCTGAGTGGGTGTAAGCGCCACGCCCCGAATGGTATTATTGTCAAGCTGCGTGAACACTTCAATAATATATTCTCCCTTTTCCCCGGCAACAAGCACGTTCCGGATCGATGGTGCCACGGGAAAGTGAACATCCACAACACTGCTGCGAACGGATAAAACCCTGCCCTGATTGATTTGCTCGTCCACGGTTCATTCCCCTCAGTTTTTTTACTTCTATCGATTCTTCATCAGCGAGACGTACTTTTCCGTAACGACATAGGTGATGTAATCAAAAATCAGTATCGTTCTCGTCTGGCTGTCCAGCGCCTGCTGCTGCTCGGTAATCGTGATAAAAATGGCTTGAAATTCCGCATAAAGCCAGATGTGCCGACGCATCAGAATAATGGCATAAAGGGCTTCATGCAAAGGTACTCCTTCCTTGAAACGGGTTTCGGCAAATTTGGACATAAATTTTTCAATGGCGGAAAAAGGATTTTTAATCGCATAAACGGAGCTCAAATTTCGATAAAAATCCGCTGCCAAGGGTATCAGATACGATTCATTCAGATGATGATAAAAAGGGGTTTTCGCGTTTTGAATAACATCTTTCGACCAGTTCCTGGCGATAGCCTCCGAATTGTTCGCCATCAGATCCAACAGTTTTAATGATGCCAGCATACGTTTCCTCCTTTCTTTTATGATCGGCGACAACCGATCGGCCTTTGTTCAGCCAATATTGAATTTTTGACTTATTTCCCTTTCCTGACTCTTTATTGTTTCTCACAGCAACAGATATGCCAGGATTATTTATTCTAATTAAATCAAGATATTGCAAGATGATGCCTTTACATCAAATATAAAATTTTTATTGAGAAACGACGCTGATGTCATTCAGAATCACAACCGACAAACCACATCTCCATTAAAATGCTTTAATATCAGCTATATATAACGACGACATTTATGTCATCGCAAACGACGCAAACGTCGCATTATGAATTCTCTTTTCAGTTTATTGCACTTCCGACAGGATAATCCTTTTGCAAGATGATTATTTACAAAAATCATGGATGAAAATCATACCGAATATACCGCAATTTATTTTTATATTCATTCTCCTTGGGAATGTGGTATGAAAGCATCAGATTTCAGATCTTGCTAACCCTTCAGGAGTGGAATATTTCAGATGAAATTCAATGACTGTCACGTAAAATGCTTCTGCCTCTGGATGATTGTTTTACTCTTCCCGATGCTATATCCCGGTTTGGCATGGTCAAAAGACTGGTATGTGCGCGGATCTGTCGGATACGAAAAATCAAGACCGGCTGATTTTTCGGATACGAACTGTTCATCGACCCATCCGCCCGCTCTTTTCGGTTGCGTAAACGGCGCCGATGGCAAACCCATTGGCGCTTATGGAGACTTCGGCCACTTTCCAATGCTGGAAGCAGCCGTCGGGCGGCAATTCCTTCCCTGGCTGCGGGCCGATCTCGCCCTCGCCTACCGATTTCGCATGGACTATCAGGGGAATGCCAATTTTCTTGCTCCTAAAATGAATCCCAGCCCTAATCAGCCCGTTTCCGCCAGCGCCGATTCTTTCAGCGGTATGATCAACCTGTTTATCGATTTCAACGGGTTTCTTGCTGAAAAGAGAATATGGCGTTTCCAACCTTATGCCGGTGGAGGCATCGGTGTAGCCTACAACCGTTTGGACCGGATGACCTATCTGTTTCCTGACAACACAACACATAAAATCAGCGTCACACCATCGGGAAACCGGAAAGATATTGCTTATATGTTGGCTGTCGGCACAGGAATACTTCTGACAAATCATCTCAGCCTAGATATCGCCTACCGTTATTTTGATTTGGGACGGGTTGAAACCGCCTCCGGCAACATGTTTATGAATCATGCACCGGCGGGAATCGCCATCGACAGCACGGAAGCCCCGCTGAGAACGCATGGTCTTTCCATCGGTATGCGCTATCAATTCTGAACGATTTCGACTTTCGCCGGGAAATCGGATGTTCACCTGGTTTTCAAAACAAAAAAGGAAAAAACTGACCCAAGCGCCTTTTCCCCGCACCTGGGAAGGCATCCTCGACCGCAATATGGCCGTTTACCGGAGGCTGAATGATCAGGAACGTCTTCACTTGCGGGGGCTGGTTCAGATATTCATGGCCGAGAAACACTGGGAAGGTTGCGGAGGCATGACACTGACTGACGAAATCAAGGTCACCATTGCGGCTCATGCCTGCCTCTTGATTCTCAACATTCCAGGAAGCTTCTACGATAATGTTGAAACTATTCTTGTCTATCCTTCCGATGTTATTTTACCTGAACAGCGAATCGGTTTTTTTGAAAACGTCCTTGAACCTGTTGACTACGGCTATCCCATTTCGGGGCAGGCAATTCAGCAGGGACCGGTCCTTCTGGTTTGGGACAGAGTGTCGGAAGACATACACCAAGACGGTACTGGTTTTAATGTCGTTTATCACGAATTTGCCCATAAACTGGACATGGAGGATGGAACGGCGGACGGCACGCCCCGTCTTCGAGATCGGGCGGAGTATCGCGACTGGGTTCAGACCTGCACCCGCGAATACTTGCGGCTCCTCAAAGATATTGAAAAAGGGAAAAGATCCTTTCTGGATGAATACGGTGCGACGGATGAAGCGGAATTCTTCGCAGTAGCCACGGAACAATTTTTTGACCGGCCAAGACATCTGTTTGCATCCGCTCCTGAACTCTACCGCGTTTTAAAAAATTTCTATCGCCAGGACCCCGTAAAACGCGAGAAAATATTTTTTTCCAGAAATGATTAAACACCGATTTTCACGTGTGCCGTCATCGTCAATAGGATTTTACTGAAGCCTGGTGCCGGATGGCCCATTGTCGTCAAAAGAACAAGACCATAAATTCAAAGAAATTATCCTACATATCGTCATATTCAGCAATAGCCTCATTCAGATGACATTCCATTTCGTCTATTCATTTCCGGCAGCGCCGGCTCATTTTCTTATTTCCGTTTCTATGCGGTCATAATTAGGGCAGGATTATGACGAATAAAATATATTAATGACGACTATATCATATGCTGAATATTTATATAAATGGCATTTAGCTGCCATTTATTAGCCTATAACCATCAAAATATGTCGTTATTACTTGATGTAAGCAAATTATTCTCGACTTTATAATAAACACATGATACATAATCACGCATGTATAATCGTCATAATAACACCCTAGAATCCGTCAACCTCGAAAATTACTTCGAGAATCCAAAGTCCAGACGACAAAGACAATACGAAGCCGTTCGAACCATTGTTAAAGACAAAATGGCGATAGAAGAAGCTGCCCGAAAATTCGGTTACACAACAGCAACAGTTTACACTTTGCTGCGAGACGCCAGGGCGGGAAAGATTGATTTGTTTCCGGAAGTCAAGTTAGGCCCCCGAGGAAGACGCGTTGCAGAAGAGATAAGAGACAAGATCATTGCCTTGAGGAAGGATAATCTGTCATCGCCGGACATTTATCAGAAAATATCCGGGGAGGCGTCTATCAGCACCATTGAGAGGATTCTGAAGGAAGCCGGATTTGAGAAGCTCGAACGGCGCAGCAATCGGCAGCGGGGCGTCACCAGAGGAAATAAGATTATTCCCGAACATTCCTGTAGCCTCCATCTTCAAGATATGGAGCCTTTTTCGGTGAGTTGTCCGGTGGTCGGAATATTTTTCTTTATTCCCTATATTGTGGAATCCGGCATTCTTTCCGTTGTTCGTGATTGTTCTCTTCCCGAATCCAGCATCATTGGCGCCGAAGAGGCCGCTTTATCCATGCTACTTTTGAAACTCATCGGCAACGAGCGGCTGTCTCACATGGACAGTTACGATCACGAGCCGGGCTTGGGGTTGTTTGCCGGACTGAACGTTCTGCCCAAGGCAACCTATATGGGAACTTATTCCTGCCGAACTTCGGAAGACATGCTGATGACTTTCCAGAAAAGGCTTATGCAGCGGTTTATCAAAATCTATCCCGATATGTACGGCAATGGATTTATCAATCTGGATTTCCATTCCATCCCTCATTTCGGCGAGTTCTCGGAAATGGAGAAGGTCTGGTGCGGTGCCAGGGGCAAAGCCATGAAGGGCGCCAATACGGTTTTCGTTCAGGACAGTACCAGCAATGTCATTCTCTATACGCGAGCCGACATCCTGAGGCGGGAAGAATCGGAAGAGATTAAAAAGTTTGTCGCTTACTGGCGGGAACAAAAAGGTAAGCTGGATGACACCCTTGTCTTTGACTGTCACTTTACCCGTTATCAGGTCTTGGATGATCTGTCAGGGGATAATGTCCAATTCATTACTCTGCGCAAAAGAAATCCGAAGCTACTGGAAGACACAAAAAACATTCCAGAAAAGGATTGGAAAAAAGTGACACTGCCGATCCCCAAGCGCAAGTATCAGCATGTGTCCGTCTATGAAAGCGAGGTTACGCTAACTGGGTGCAAAAACCAATTCCGCCAGCTGATCGTGAAGGATCACGGCAGAGGTCAACCCACTTTTGTCATAACCAACAACCGGGATTTAACTCTGGATAAGTGCCTTGATGTATATGCCAAGCGGTGGCACATCGAAAATAAACTGGCCGAACTTGTCGCGTTTTTCAATCTCAACGCTCTTTCTTCGCCGCTGATGATCCGTATTCATTTTGATATTCTTTGGACGATGGTTGCCGATACGCTTTACCGGCGTTTCACACAGGACCTGCGACGATTCGAGCATCAACTGGCGCCAACTATTTTCAAGCGGTTTATTAATATGCCCGGTCAGATTGTTTACAAGAATGGTGAACTTCAACTTAAAATCAGAAAGAGAGCCTACACTCCCATCCTGATGGGCGTCGAAAAACTTGCCAAACCGTTCAATATCCCCTGGCTCAACAATTGCCCACTCAAAATTGTCTGGACTGCCTGATTATTATTCTTCTGACGATTAAACGGCCTGTGAAAATCGGTGTTAAA
>DAOLNX010000055.1:0-22702 GCA_035416785.1 Smithellaceae bacterium
TTGGATTCCCGTGTGGATGTTTTTGGAACCGGAGAAATGGGCATCGGCAATACGACTCCCAGCAGCGCTATCGTATCGGTTTTCAGCGGCTGTCCGGTTGCCGATGTCACAGGGCAGGGCACAGGTATTCATACCGATCAGTTGATGCATAAAATTCAGGTGATTGAGAAAAGCCTTTCCGTCAACCGGCCGGACAAAAATGACGGGATCGATGTTCTGGCGAAAGTTGGCGGATTTGAAATCGGAGGAATCGCCGGGTTGATTCTGGGCGCCGCATCTCTGGGAAAGCCGGTGGTGATCGACGGATTCATTTCCACGGCAGGGGCGCTGATTGCCCATGCGCTTTCACCGGTTTGCGCTCAGTATATGATTGCCGCTCACCGGAGTGTGGAAAAAGGACACCGGGTTGCCTTGGAGCTTCTGGAAAAAAAACCGTTGATTGATCTCGATTTGCGACTGGGCGAGGGAACAGGCGCGGCATTGGCCTTGAATTTTGTCGAAGCCGCGGCCCGCATCCTGACGGAGGTGGCAACCTTTGAAGAAGCGAGCATTTCTAAATCGTTATGATGCAACCTTTCCTTGCTGCCATTCGTTTTTTAACGATTTGTCCCCTGCCTGCATCGGAGCCGGCCGAAGATCAGAATTTGGCCCGTTCGGCGCCGTTTTTTCCTTTGGTGGGGCTTTGCATCGGTGCGGCAGCAGCGGGACTGGATGATGGGCTGAGCCGCATCTTACCGCCTTTACCCGTAGCCGTGCTGATGACGGTTTTTCTTTTGTCCGTATCCGGCGGCCTGCATCTGGACGGCCTGGCGGACACGTCCGACGGTTTTTTCAGTTCCCGCCCCCGTGAACGGATGCTGGAAATTATGCGGGACAGCCGTACCGGTCCCATGGGGGTCACAGCCATTGTTTGTGTTTTGATGCTCAAAGTGACTTTGCTTGCCTGTGTTCCGCATGCCGCGCGCTGGTGGGTGTTCCTGCTGATGCCCTTTGCCGGACGCACGGCCTTGCTGATGAAAATGTCCATCCTGTCTTATGTCCGTCCGGAAGGTGGCCTGGCTGCTGTATTTCAGGGCCATATTTCACCATTTTATCTGCTGCCCGCCGTCTTTGGTCTGGCTTTTCTGGGTTGGGTTGCGGGAGGCTGGCCTGGCTTGACGGCCGGGCTTGCTTCTTTTGGTTTTGTTCTGCTTTTTGCCGCATACGTCAAAAGCAAAATCGGCGGATATACCGGCGATACGCTGGGTGCGGCTTGCGAACTTACCGAGTTGGTTCCGCCGATGGTCTGTGTCATCCTGCTGGGAGGAAAATGCTGCAATATATTTTGATCGTGGTGATCTTGTCTTTGCCGATCCTTCTTCTTTCCGGCAAAAGGACGGGAAAAACGTCGGTGGCGACGTTTCGCCGGGTTTTGCGCGTCAGTTTCCTGTTTTTAACCGTTTTGCTGATGGTTTTGCTGGTTTCCCTTTTTGCCGGATCAAGCCCGGGAAGCCTCTTTTCCTTTTTGCACAGTGCGGTATTCTGGAGTCGTTCTCCTTTTGAAAGCTTATCTTCCACGGACCAAACCATTCTTTTTTCCATACGTCTTCCCCGCATCCTTTTTGCCGGTGTTGTTGGTGGCTCGCTGGCGGTTGCCGGCGTTGTTTTTCAGAGTCTTTTACGCAACCCTCTGGCCGATCCTTACGTTCTGGGAATTTCCAGCGGAGCGGCAGTGGGAGCGCTGGCCGCCCTGCTTTTGGGAATTGGGTTTTCTCCGGGCGTTTCCGGATTGGCTTTTCTGGGAGCCTTACTTACCATCTTTTTGGTTTACGGCATTGCCAGAACAAAAACGGAACTCCATTCCACCACATTGCTTCTGTCCGGTGTCATCGTAAATGCTTTTTTTTCCGCCATCATCATGTTTCTGATCGCCACAGCCGGTGATCGCAGCCTTCACAATGCCATGTTCTGGCTGATGGGAGACTTGAGTCTGGCCGGCTGGAAAGAAATCCTGATGATCGGCCTGTTTCTGTTTTTCGGGTTTTTTTTGATTTTTATCCACGCCAAGGATCTCAATCTCATTGCTGTCAGCGAAGAGACGGCGAGCCAACTTGGCGTGCCAGTCGAGAAAACCAGGATGCTTCTTCTTCTGGCCGCCTCCCTCATCACGGGCGTTTCCGTATCGGTAAGCGGCATTATTGGTTTTGCCGGCCTGATCGTTCCTCACATTTTGAGAATGCTGCTCGGTTCGGACCACCGGCTGCTTTTGCCTGCCTCCGTTTTTTTTGGAAGCTCGTTTTTGATCGCCGCCGATACTTTTGCCCGCACGTTGATTTTTCCGGCCGAATTGCCGGTGGGCGTGATTACCGCCCTATGCGGCGCTCCATATTTTATTTATTTGATGCGCAGGAGCGCCTGACGGATGACGGCCATCATTTGCAACCGGCTTGGTTTCCGGTATAACTTGCAATGGGTTTTACAAAATCTTTCCTGTGAAGTTCACAGTAGCGAATTCCTGGGGGTGATCGGCCCAAACGGATCGGGAAAAACCACTCTTCTGAAAGTGATGGACGGTATTTTAAAGCCGCAGGAAGGCGAGGTGCGGATCAACGGCGTGTCCGTCCAGAAAATCAAAAGAAACCAGCTTGCCAGAACCATTGCCGTGGTGGCTCAAAATTTTCAAATGGTTTTTCCTTTGTCGGTGGAAGAAATGGTCTTGATGGGAAGGGCGCCTCATTCGGGCAAGTGGCGGTTCGAGGGAGAAACGGATTTTCGCATTGCCCGGGAGGCGATGGAAATGACCGACACGATTCATTTAAAAGACCGCAGCCTGTCTTCGTTAAGCGGCGGTGAACAGCAGAGAGTTCTGATTGCCCGGGCGCTGGCCCAGCAGCCGCAAATTCTGCTTTTGGACGAGCCGACAGCGTTCCTGGACATCAAACATTCGACAGACATTTTTGATTTGATTTTGTTTTTAAACAAAACTCGTGCGTTGACCGTTGTCGCCGTGACGCACGACATCAATCTCGCCTCGCAGTATTGCGACCGCATCATGATGATGAGCCGGGGACAAAGCCATTGCCTGGGAAGCCCGGAAGAAGTGATTACCTACCGGAATATTCATCATGTTTATGAGGCAAACGTTGAAATTGATCAGCATCCGGCGACCGGACGTCCCAGACTAACCCCCCTGGGCCGGTCAAAACGCGGATAATATCCTTGTTTGAGAATAGTGGATAATGTCTTGTATTTATTGCATATTCAGAATCGGCGCTTTCTTGGCTTACACGGGCCAATCCGGTTTTGCCTTTTTTTTCCCAAACCACATCACCGTGGGATAAAACATATCCAGATGGCGCAGAGCTGTTTTGAAACGCACAAAAATACTCGGAGAGGTGATGTCTCGCAGAAGATGGTCGAAATCGTGAAAATTCAGGGTTCTCATCTTGCGAATCGCCACTTTTTCCAGGGATGCCTTTTCCGACAGATAACGAGCCAGTTTTTCCCGATAGCGTGAAACGCCTGCATCACCCTGTACAATGGCGTCCACGGCCAGAATGCCGCTTAAGCACGCCATGTCGATGCCGCCCCCGTGGAGACTCGATGTCAGACCGGCGGCATCCCCGACCAGGAGAATGTTGCCGTAAGCCAGGCGAGACAGCATGGCGCTGGCTCCCATACCCCCTCCCTTTTCCAGGATGGCGGCGTTTTCCAGTCCTTCGTGTTGGATAAAATCCGCCAGCAATGGTTTCAAGTGGGGAGGGTTTGCGTGCCGTCCCTCCCGAATGGTGCAGACAACTCCTACATTGGCCGTTTCTTTGTTTTTCGGAAAAATCCAGTAATAAGCAGGCTGAAATTCTGCCGGCGGATTTGCAGAACAGACAATTTTGATGCGCGGCCAGAGAGAGCTGAAATCAGCAGCCAGCGATACCTGATGCGACAGAAGATATTCCCGGAAGTAATCTTCGGAAAATCCGTAAAGTCTTGATGTTACCGACGGAGCGCCGCTGGCGTCCAGAATCCAGTCATAATTCTGCTGCATCTGACGCAGTCGCTCTTGGGTAATTCTTACGTTTTCATGAATGACGACGCCCAGCTTTGAGGCAAAATGGGCCAGTTCCTGCTGCCAGATTCGACGGTCCATCATCCATAGTTTCCGATGCCGGCTCATGGGGAACGGGTAGGAATCCAGGCCCTGTAAAACCATTTCATCTACCCGATGCAAAAGACCTTTTTCCGGTTGGTTCATAATCGCCAGGGAATCAAAAATACATTCGCCGCAGACGATTCCCTCGCCGACTTTTCGTTTTTCAAAAAGATCAACCGCTATGTTCCTTTTTGCCGCGGAAAGCGCAGCGTAGAGGCCGCCAGGCCCCGCTCCGATAATTGCCAGTTTCACCTGGAAATCCGCTCCTGATCGTTATTCTGATAATGTTTTATCTTGTCCCGCCATTCAGGGCGGCGACAGTCTGGTGTTTTCCGTTATGTTCGACTGCTTGTCCGGTGAAGAGTATTCCAGTAGACGCAGATCGGCGCGGCGGACTTCTTGGACAAATAGCCGGACCTTTTCCATGTCTTTTTTGAAGCGGACAGGATGCCCGTTTTGATCATAGGCGTTGGTTTGGGTGCAACTGTCCACACCGGCCGGTTTTAGCGAACGTACGGCGTTATATACATTTTCGGCGGACAGGCCGCCGGCAAGGATGACCGGCAAAGGACTGTTTTCGATGACGATTTTGGCCAGATTCCAGTCACAAATTTTGCCCGTAATGCCGACATACCCGCTGACGGGCTGCCGAGAAACCGTTTTTGCTTGGACAAGCAGGGTGTCGATCAGAAAGTAATCAGAAAAAGGCGCTAACCGCTTGGCAAAAGACAAAATATTTCCGACAAGTTCATTCGTTTTGAGCCAACCGGTCTGCGGGACGGAAAGAGAGCGCATCACTTCGATCTGCGGATAGCGGTTTTTTACGTCCATTTGCAGATTCAGCATGGCATCGCAGGCTCGAATCGTTTCGTCCTGCTCGGCCGGGAAAGGCGACAGAGCTTCGCAAAAGTGAACAATATCGGGATGATAATAATCAAGAGCCCGAAAAAGCGTTGTGCGATTTTGCAAAAGGGGGATCAATGTGCCCCTGGCGCCTGTTTGCCTGGAAACCTGAATGGTTTCGAGGATATCGGAATTTTTCCAGGATGTTTCGTCCGTCAGGACGCTGCCGATGTGGTCAATTCCGATGGTTCCCAGTGCTTCCGCTTCCCGGGGATTTTGAACTTCATAAATCTGTGTGATGGTTTTTCTCATGGATTTGAGCATAGCATCTCCATCCATTTCAATCAAGCAAGGTAAAACGACGCTTGCAAAGATCCCCTATGATTTGCTAAACAACATCAAGAGATGGATGAAAAAATAGAAAGTTGGAAATGATTGGTGATTGATTCGATTGTGACTTCCATTGCGCGGAAACAATTTGCCCTTGCCCTGAATTTCCAGGAAGGCGCTGCTTTGGAAGTGCCGGCTTGTCCGGATGAAAAAACGCGCCTCCTGTATATTCACATTCCTTTTTGCGAGGAGCTTTGTCCCTACTGTTCTTTTCACCGCGTTCGTTTTGATGAAGCCCTGGCGCGGAAATACCATGTGGCCCTGCGACGGGAAATGGCGCTTTACCGCCAGAAAGACTACAGATTTTCCGGGATTTATGTAGGCGGCGGCACGCCGACGGTATCCGTGGAAGAAATGGCGGAAACGCTTCGTCTGGCCCGGGAACTTTTTCCGGTTTCTTCCGTTTCGATCGAAACCAATCCCAACCATCTGACGGACGCCAATGTCACGATTCTGAAGCAGGCGGGCGTCAACCGTCTTTCTGTCGGCGTGCAGACTTTTGATGACGCTCTTCTGAAAAAAATCGCCAGGTTTGATAAATACGGCTCCGGCGAAGACATTGCGGCGCGTTTGAGCAAGTTTCAGGGAAAGTTTGACACGCTAAACGCGGACATGATTTTCAACTTTCCCGAGCAGACCCAGGAAATGCTTGAAGCCGACCTTGAGGTTTTGCTGAAACTTCGCATGCCGCAGATTACTTTTTATCCTTTGATGGTTTCTGTGCTTACCCAGCGTCTGATGCGGGAAACTCTGGGCGAAGTAAATTTTCGTCGGGAAAAGTCCTTCTTTCATCTGATCTTGCGTCGTTTGGCGACGGATTATAGGTCATCGTCGGCCTGGTGCTTTTCCCGCAAAAAGGCCAGTCAGGAGATGATTGATGAATATGTTGTGGATTTTGATGAATACGCCGGATTGGGCAGCGGTGCGATCGGCTATTTGAACGGTGTGTGCTATGCCAATACCTTTGATATTGAACGCTATGTGGAGGATCTTACAAGAGGGAAACTGCCTTTGCAGGCCGCGCGGCCATTCTCCGTTGCCGACCGTATGCGTTATGACTTTTTAATGAAGTTTTTCAGCACCAAAATGAATGTCAACGAACTGGAGCAAAAATATGCGGGTAGGTATTTCAGGACACTCTGGAAGGAAATGGCCGCCTTCACTTTAGCGGGGTCCTTTCGTTATTTTCCGCCTCACCTTTATTTAACACCGCGTGGACGTTATCTTTGGGTGATCATGATGAGAGAATTCTTTATGGCTGTGAACAATTTCCGAGACTACTGCCGAAAACAGGCGGGACTGATGTAATCAACCGGAGAACGGAGAGAGTTATGGATGAACAAAGAAGAGAACTGCTGAAAAATCTGCCGAAAATTGATGAAATCATTTTGCTTTTGGAAAAACAGAACCTCTATCGGAAAGCGTCGAGAGAAATCGTTCTCGAAATCTGCAGAGAAGTTGTTCAGAATATGAGGGAGCGGATTCTGACTGCTCCGGAGAAACAGTTGTCTCTGGTTGAAAATAGCGAGACTTCCGTTGCCGAAAGCGTTCTGGCGGCCATTGACGAGCTCAGACGGCCCAAGTTGCGCCGGGTGGTCAATGCAACGGGTGTGATTTTGCACACCAATCTGGGGCGTGCGCCTCTTTGCCCCGAAGCGGTGGAACGCATCATGGAAGTGGGGCGCGGCTATTCCAACCTGGAATTTGATTTGGATCGGGGCGTGCGCGGTCTGCGCTACGACCATGTCAGCCGCTTGCTGTGTGTTTTAACCGGCGCGGAGGATGCTCTGATCGTCAACAATAACGCAGCTGCCGTACTCCTGGTGCTCAACACGCTGGCTGAAAACAAGGAAGCCATCGTTTCGCGCGGCGAATTGATCGAAATCGGGGGCGAGTTTCGCATTCCGGATGTCATGACCAAAAGTAACTCCATTTTGCGGGAAGTGGGAACCACCAACCGCACAAGGCTGGCCGATTATGAAAAGGCCATCGGACCGAATACCGGCGTGATTCTGAAAGTGCACACCAGCAATTACCGCATTGTCGGTTTTACCGAAGAGGCGGAACTGATTCCTCTGGTGGCCCTGGGCAAGCATTACAATATTCCTGTCTTTGACGATCTGGGCAGCGGCTGCCTGCTCGATCTTGACCGATACGGTTTACAGCATGAGCCGACGGTTCGCGAAGTGCTGGATACGGACGTGGATGTGGTGACGTTCAGCGGTGACAAGCTTCTGGGGGGGCCCCAGGCGGGTATCATCGTCGGCAAGACAGACATTCTGACAAAAATCAAAAAGAATCCGCTGAACCGTGCGCTCCGGATCGACAAATTTACGCTGGCTGCTCTGGAAGCGACTCTGATGCGCTATCTTGCGCCGGAAACCGCTTCGCAGACGCTGCGTCCGCTCAAAGCCCTGACGGAGCCGGTCCGTGACGTGAAAAAGCGGGCGCGTAAGCTGATGCAGAAGCTCAGACACGCAGAACTTCCCGGTTTGTCCTTTGAACTGATGGATGAAAAAGCGGCGGCCGGCGGCGGCTCTCTGCCCATGCAGGAGATTCCTACGGTGGTGGTGGCGGTGAAATCCGCAAGAATGTCTTCCGTCCGGATGGAATCCCGGCTTCGTCAGGCGGAAGTTCCGGTGATTGTTCGTGTGGACGAAGACAGGATTCTTCTGGATATGCGGACGCTAGCCGAAGAGGAGTTTCCTTTTGTGACGGACGCCCTGCGGCGCATGGAGCCATAATTTGTCTTCAGAATCTTCCGGAGACTTTGTCTTTTGGGTCAATCCTGAACAGGAGGGGCTGCGTCTGGATGTATTTCTGGCTAAAGCCAATTCCTCTTTTTCCCGGTCTCAAATTCAAGCCGCCATTGAAGATGGAGATGTCGCTCTCAACGGAAAAGCATTTAAAGCCGGCCGGCGACTCAAAGCCGGAGACAAGGTGGAGCTCAAAATCAAACCTGCCGTGGAAGCGGTTGCCGTGGCCCAGGAGATTTCGCTGAATATTGTTTATGAAGATGCTTTTCTGATTGTCGTGAATAAACCGGCGGGCATGGTTGTGCATCCGGCGCCGGGCAATCCGGACAACACGCTGGTCAATGCGCTGCTTTTTCATTGTCAGGACCTTTCCGGCATCGGCGGCATCTTGAGGCCGGGAATTGTGCATCGTCTGGACAAGGAAACTTCCGGATTGATCGTTGCCGCAAAGTCCGATGATTCTCACCGCAGGCTTTCCGCGCAGTTTGCCAAGCGCGATGTCTTTAAGAAATATGCTGCGCTGGTCTGGGGAGACGTCAAGGGATCCAGCGGCGATATTTTTCTTTCGGTGGGACGCCATCCGAAAGACCGTAAAAAAATGTCCACAAAGAGCCGTCACGGCAAAGAAGCGCTGACGCTCTGGAAAGTGCGCGAACGCTTCGGCTTGGCGACGCTGCTGGATATTGAAATTAAAACCGGCAGGACGCATCAAATTCGCGTGCATTTGTCGGAACGGGGGTGGCCGGTGATCGGTGACGCGGTTTACGGCAGTCCGGCAAAATGTCAGAATGTGAAAAACGCGGCATTGAAAGCGCAGATCAAATCTCTTTCGCACCAGATGCTTCATGCCGCTGAACTTTCATTTTTGCATCCGCAAAGCCAGGAAAGAATGGTGTTTACGGCGCCGCTTCCGGAAGATATGCAAGGTCTGATCGACCGGTTGCGCCAGGAATCGCCTGCGTCTACGGAAAATGCTTTTTTCCGGAACTGGAAGGATGCCTTGAGGTAACGCCTGTGTTTGTCCGTTCCAACCATTTCGGCATTGAATATCTGCATTCCACCTTACTTGGCCGGTGCGGTTTTCTGGAACATGCTTTTTGTATGCGGCATGGAGGTGTTTCCGGAGGAGATTATCACAGCCTGAACATGAGTTATCGTGAGGGGGATGATGAATTTCATGTCATACAGAACTGGAACCTTCTTGCTTCGGCCTTTCGCATTCCGGTGGAGAAATTCCTGGTGCTCAATCAGGTTCACGGAAACGGCGTTCTGGTCATTGAAACGAAGGACGATCTTTCCGGTTCGCGAGAAACATTGCAATATGACGCGACGGTTACCCATTACGCCAACCTGGCCATTTGCATTAAAACAGCAGATTGTCTTCCCGTTTTTGTCGTGGATCCGAAAAATAAGGCCATTGCCGCCGTGCATGCGGGATGGCGCGGAACAGCTTTGGGAATTACCGCCGGGGCTGTTCAGGTGATGCGCGACCGTTACGGATCGCGGCCGGATGAACTTCTGGCGGCTGTCGGTCCCTCGATCGGACCTTGCTGTTATGAAGTGGATTCCGCCGTTGCCGACCAGTTTAAAAGCCATGCTGACCGGGACTTGTTTTTCCATGCGATAGAAAAAAAAGGCCGCTGGATGCTGAATCTGCTGGAAGCAAACTTGTCTCAACTCCGGCGGGCCGGGCTTTCCGATGCCCGGATCGATACCGCCGGGATCTGCACCGTATGTCAGCAAAATGATTTTTTTTCGCACCGCGGATCGGGCGGCGTCACAGGTCGGCAGATCAACTTTTTGATGATCAGGCAAGAGGAACCCTGACCCGAATAATCTTCAGGACTGTTTGCAGACCCGATGCACCTGTTTGATGTCCGTCAATCCCTGAAAAGCCTTGAGAATGCCATCCTGGTATAAAGTCAGCATGCCCTGTTCCATGGCAGTATTGCGAATCGCTTCAATGCCTTCGGTGTGCGCAAGCACTTTTTTTCGAATTTCATCCGAGTTGATCAGCAGTTCATGAATGCCGATTCGCCCCTTGTAACCTGTCTGGTCGCAGGCTTCGCATCCTTTAGGACGGTAGAGCTTCAAGCTGTCGGCATAGGGGATGTTTTGTTTTTCAAAAACAACGGCGCCGAAGCTTCCAGCAATAGCATCATATTCCTCACGGGACGGATGGTAAGCTTCTTTGCATTGGTTGCAAAGCGTTCGGACAAGCCGCTGCGCCAGGATGCCCAGCATGGAATCCGCAAAATTAAGGGGGTCGATTCCCATATCCAGAAAACGGGTGATGGTTTCCGGGGCGCTGTTGGTGTGCAGCGTACTTAGCACCAGATGTCCGGTCAGCGAAGCTTCCACGCCGATTTTGGCTGTTTCAAAATCCCGCATTTCACCCACCATGATCACGTCCGGATCGGCACGGAGAAAAGCGCGCATGGCGGCGGCAAAGTCAAACCCGATTTTGGGTTGAACCTGCACCTGTCTTAATCCCCGCTGGGTGATTTCCACGGGGTCTTCGGCCGTCCAAACTTTTCGGTCCGGCTTGTTGATATAATTCAAAATCGCATGGAGGGTTGTGGTTTTTCCGGAACCGGTTGGACCCACGCATAAAATTATCCCGTAAGGCTGATCGCAAATTTTCAAAAGCTCCCGATAATTTCTTTCGGACAGCTTCATGGCGGTCAGAGGCAGAGCTCCGCCTTTTGCCAGAATGCGCATAACGACATCTTCCACTCCGCCTTGTGTCGGAATGGTGGCGACTCGCAGTTCAATGTCTCCGGCAGTGGGGTGTTTTAATTTAATCTTTCCGTCCTGAGGCGTCCGTTTTACGGTAATGTCCAGATTCGACATGATTTTGATGCGTGAAATCAGCGCCGCCCGATAGCTATACGGCAGAGTTTGATACAGTTGACAGTCGCCGTCAATGCGATAGCGGACCTGTACGGTTTTATCGATGGTATCCGGTTCGATATGAATATCGGATGCCCGGCGGGCAAACGCGTCCTGGATGATCTTGTTGACCAGTTGGATGATGGCGCTGTCGGATTCCTGCACATCTTCTTCTTCAATGGTTTCCTGAGCGCCATCGCTGATGGCGATCTTGTCCATCAGGGCGTTGAAAGACTCTTCCGCATGTTCTTCCTGAAAGAAGAATTCGATGAACTTGATAATATCCTCCTTCAGAGCGACATCATATTGCACGGCTTTCATCTTCATCGACTTCTCGATGGAATCCCGCCGGAGAATGTCTTGCGGATCATCCATGATGACCCGCACGCCTTTCCCGGTCTTTTCCAGAGGCACCCAGACTTCGTTGGTCAGATATTCCTTTTTCAGGTTTTTCAGAAGATCGCCCGGTATCGGTGTTTTTTTATCGAAAGAGACGAATTTGCACTTCCAGAAGAATTCACAGGCCTTGCCGACATCTTCTTTGCGGAGATTGTATTTTTTGACCAGAATGTCCTGAAAAGGCTCTTTTGATTTTCGTGCTTCCTCCAGAACTAGCTCCATATCCTGCTTGGAAATCAGGCCGCGCGAAACCAGATAGTCGCCTTTGGTTCTTTTGGCCCGGGGATCCAATATCTGATCATTGTAAAAGGCGATCCCCAGCATTTCCGCAATGTCTTGCAGAAGTGCCGGTTCTTTTTCGCGAAGCGGCGCGTTGCCCTTTTTGTTGATGATTTCAATGACGCCCAGAATTTCGCCGCCGTAAAAAATCGGCATGGCTAGGATCTGACGGATCCGCAGTCCGAGCCGGCTGTCTTCGTCGCCTTTGGGACAGCATTCGGAATAGATTTCTCTTTGTTCGGGATCGCTCAAATCCGTGATGCGGATCATTTTGCCCGTATGGGCGATAAAACCGGGAAGGGTTTGTTGATCAAAGAAGGTTTTTTCCTCGGGGGCCTGTCCCTCTGTGCGAGTCAGGGTGTAAATCTCTTTATTGTTTTTATCCCGGAGATAGAGATGGGCGGCTTCCACCTGAAACAGATCCATCAGAATCGGCGGGGCTTCCAGCAGGATATCTTTTGCGCCTGCCGCGATGTTGATACAGTTGGTCAGGGTTTGCAGTATCTTTTGCTGTTTCAGAGCTTCCTGTAAAGAGGTGATTTTATTTTGATCCGGCATCATTAAGCATCCTTTTTCCCGCGGTTTTTTGTCACTTTTCCTTCGGGGTTTTTTTTGCTACGAAATCAGCGTATTCCATATCCATTCCGGATGTATGAGCGGCAAGCCAGTCTTTCAAAAACACGACCATTCTGTAGCCCAGATCTTTGTTCCCTGTGTCGTAATCCTTGAGAAATTCTTCCACCTGCTCGATAAATTTATCATGTTCCCGGGTGTGCAAGGTCAGACCGGGAAACTGGTAGTTCATCATGGTGACTTGCTCTTCATGGAAGTGAACGGTTGTATAATTGACCAGCTCGCTGATGATGGTCAACATATCCTCCGCCCCGCTTTCAAAGGCGTCGATCAGCTGATTGGTAATATCAAAAAGTTTTTTGTGCTGATCGTCGATTTTGCTTATATGAACGCTGATTGCCGGACTCCATTCCAGATGCGTGATTTTGTTCATTGGGCTTGTCTCCTTTGGTCTTTATGGATTGGTTTTATTAATATATTTTTTACCTCCATCTGTCAATGGTTCATCCTGGCATCGCCTGGGTCTGGAGAATTTCGTTTGACATAAAGAATCAATTTATCTAAACTTTTCAATGAATCATCAGAGAAGATCTTGTCACCAATGATCAAGGCTTTTGCTTTGGAACGCGGAAAGGAATCAGGTTATGGTAAATCGGAATTTATGCAAATGGGCTGTGTTGCTAATCTGTCTTGGGCAAATGGTTTTTCCTTTTTTTTCAGCCGTTGCCAATATTCATCCGCTGGCGGGGGTGACGGACAAAAATACGGCGGGAATTCAGGACATCGATATTACGATATCCCTGGACTGGGATCCGGCTGTGGTTGCTGGAAATGAAGCCAATCCGAGGGGGTATACCAAAGCGGAATTTCAGGATGTGATTGAAAGTTATGCCCAGTCGGTTTTTGCCATGACCAATGGCCGGCACCGGATCAGAAACGTTTATGTTTTTACAAAAAAAGCCTATTGGGATCTGGTGGATGTCCGCATAATCAGCACGCAGGCCGGCCGTTGCGGCGCCCATGTTTCCTACTGGAAAAAAGTGTCGGGGAGTATTGAAATTTATGTCTATGAGAACTATGACAAACAAAAAAACGAATGGGCCTTTAATCAGTATCCGGGGCCGGTGCTTGCCCATGAATGCGGCCATTACATTTACGGCGTTTTTGATGAATACAGGGAGATGGGAGAAAAGGGGAAAACGATTGCCCAACTGAAAAAGGAAAATGATTTGTCCTGGCCCGCGAAGGATGACGATGGAACCCAGCAGTCGATCATGAACGGGCATGATTTGTATCCCAACTGGTTTTCGGTGCAATCCGCTTATCATACTGCCGTATCTAAAAACTCAGCTCAGTATCGCATGTTTGAAAAATCCATCTGGGACACGCTGACCAGTGATCCGAGAGGGGATCATGAAAATGCCCGCAACTATCAGCGCATCTGGTTTGACGCTTTTAAAAACATGAAAGTCGTGTCGGAGAAAGATCGTCTGGCCAAACAGTATGATGCTTTGGCTGGGTATGACGAGGCGCCTCTGAAAATTGTCTGGATGAAGGATACCTTTTATCTTCTTCTGGTTTTGGATAATACGACGCCGGTTGCTGATTGGTCTAAAACGCTGAATATGGGGGCATCCGCCGTAAATGCGACGAAGGCGGGCGATTTGTTGAGCGTTTTGGTTGGAAACCGTGTGGCCATTGACAAAACCCAAATTACTGCAGCCAACAAATCAGGATTGATCCTTCAAGTTTCTTCCCTTGGCCAAGGGAGCGCCTCATCCGTTGAAAATTCCCTAAAGGCGGCCCTCGCCCAAATCAACCAGTATCGGACGGAAACAGGAACCGAGGCCACTTATCTTGTCTACCTGCTGACGGCTGGAAATCCATCTGTTTCCGTGGAGGTGGGAAAAATGTTTGCCAGCGCTAAAGCATTGCTGGAAGTGGCGTCTTTTTCTCAGGAATCAACAAAAACCGAGCAATTTGCCGCGTTGCAGTCCAAGGAAAATATTTCTGTCGCGGAGGTTGCCAGATTAACGGGAGGAAGAACCAATATCTCTTTGTCTTCTTTGGAGCTGGAATCTCTGATTTCCAGAGCCCTGGGAGCGATGCAGGGAGACAATTCGGCGGGCATCCATGCGCAATATTTCCCCGAACTTTTAAAAGATGGTGCTTCTCAGGCTATGCCTTTTAAAATCGGTCCGCAGGATAAAATGGTTGAGGTTGCTTTGCTTGTGGCTGAAGAAGATTGGAATCATGCCCGGCCGTCGCTTGTTGATCCCGCGGGTCATGTAATTGCACAAACAAGCCTTCCCGCTGGCGTCACGCTGGAGAATGATCCCGATGCCGGCGTGTGGGTTTATAGCATTGATCCAGCATTGTATTCCGGCGCTCAGGGGATCTGGTCGGCAAAAATAACCGCAACTGCGCAGATGAAGGAAACGCTGGCGATGTATGCTTCTTCTGAATCTCCTTTGTCATTTGCCGTGGAAGTTGCGGAAACTCCGCTTTTTGGATACGTGGCCAGGGCTTACCTGGCGGCGGACCGACCAATTATCAATGCCCGCGTTACAGCCAGTATTTTCAACAGGGAAGGAGATGTTTTGGAAAAACTGACGCTGTTGGATAATGGGCTAAACGGGGACGTCAAGGCGGGGGATGGAATCTATTCGGCGCGAATCGTCTCTGCGCCCCGCGATGAAGAACATGACATTGTTGCCTGGGCGGACGACAATAACGGCCAGGCCCTGGAATCAGACAGAAATAAAGCTCTTGTCTCCAATGATTATGTCAATGAAACGCCAACCGGTGCCTTTCAGCGAACGGATGAATGTTCTTTCATCATGACCTTGAGTGGATCGGAAAGTTCTTCGCGCTGCTTTATCGCCGAAGCGGCCTATCGCACGCCGCTGGATCCGCATGTGGATGCTCTGCGCGCTTTTCGCGATCGCTTTCTTTTGACGAACGGACCAGGCCGGATGCTTGTCCGTTTCTATTATATGTATTCTCCGGATTGGGCGGCTTTTATCAGGAAGCATGAGATGGCGCGCGGGATTGCGCGGGGGGTGCTGACGCCTGTGGTCTATGTTGTCCGGTATCCGCTGTATTCCGCGGTTTTATTCCTGACGGTTATGATTTTGGTCGGCTACAGGATGCGTCGCAAATCTGATGCATAAGCAGAGAATGGTTATTGGCCGATTTCGTTCAGAGCTGCCAGAAAACAATCCATTTCTTCATCGGTTCCTATGGAAACCCGAAGGAAGTTGTCGATTTTCGGTTTGTCGAAATATCGAACCAGAATGCCTTTTTCCCTTAACCGCAGAAACAGTTCGCGTCCGGGGCGATGCGGATGGCTGATGAAAATGAAATTCGCTTCGGAGGGAATGACGCGGCAACCCATTTTTTTAAGTTCTTCTGATATTCGCTCGCGGGTATTGATGATTTTTCGTCTGGTTTCCTGAAAATAGGCATCGTCCTGAAGAGCCTGAAGCGCTCCGGCCTGGGCCAGACGGTCCACCGTATAGGAATTGATGGAATCTTTCACGCGGATAATGCCTTCGATCAGCTCTTCGTTCCCCAGGATGAATCCCACACGCAATCCGGCCAGCGCATGCGATTTGGACAGGGTTCGGATCACCAGCAGATTCGGATACCGGTCAATCAGACCGGCGGCGGTCCGGCCGCCGAAATCAACGTAGGCTTCGTCCAAGATGACCACGTGGCTTTCGTTGTGCTGAAGAATGACTTCAATGTCTTCCAACGCAACGCCCTTGCCGCTTGGCGCATTGGGATTGGCGACAATGATGCCGCCGTTATCCTGGAAGTAACCTTCCAGAGGAATGTTGAATTCATCATCGACCGGAATCAGTTGGTAAGGAATTTGGAAAAAGGCAGCGTAAACCGGATAGAAACTGTAAGTAATGTCTGCAAAAAGCACCGGTTGGCCGGTTGGTTCAAAAAAAGCCGGAAAACAAAACGCCAGGAGTTCATCTGAACCATTGCCAATGTACACGTTGTTTTTTTTCAGATCAAAGCGATGGGCAATGTCATTTCTGAGTTCTTTCCCATCCGGGTCAGGATAAAGACGCAGGGTTTCGTCGGTGGCGCGCCGGATGGCGTCGAGCGCTTTGGGTGAGGGTGGATAGGGGTTTTCATTGGTGTTGAGTTTAATATATTGCCGGTCTTTGGGTTGTTCTCCGGGAACATACGGCGTGATGTTTTTGATGGTTTGGCTCCAGAATCGGTTCATCTTTGTTGATCCATTTCTTAATTCCTTTAACGTACTTGACGGTGGTGATGGTTATCTTCTTTTTTGATGTCCAGGTCCTCAGTAACCAAGTTCCAGCGGAGTTAAAATAACAGTGAATTCCGTAAGCATGGGCTTATAGGAAAGAATGGAAGTGATTCTGCATACGGAAATGGCGGGATTACAGTCCATACAGCGACCTGTTTTGGCGCAGGGGGTGTTCAAGTTGAGCCGCTTGCAGTTTTTTGGCGACGCGACATTTTTGATTCGCCAGATGGCTTCATCCAGAGTGCCGGTGATCTTGTTATAGCCGATGACGGCGATGACGTGTCCGGGACCGAAAATCATGGCCGCCACCCGGTTGCCGACTCCGTCTATGTTGACCATCTCGCCATCTTTGGTGACGGCATTGATACCGGTCAGGAAATAGTCGGCGGTAAGTTCTTTTTTTCGGATGTCATTTTTTTCGGCGGCGCTTTTGTCCGGGTCCCAATGATCGAAGACAGTGTTGCCCCTTGATTTTAAAAGAACATCGATGCCTGCTTCTCGAATGGTTACGGATCCGCCCAGGCCGACCGTTTTGCCTGGCGGTATGGTTTTTTCAATAAAATCTCTGATTTCTTCCAGAGAATCTAAAATGATGGCGTGAAATCCTCTTGCCGTCAGCCTGTTTCGCAATTCGTCAAGCACAAGGCTCTGATACCATACCGGAACGCCGCCAATATCTTCCATCATTTTCCAGTTCCTTATTCAAAGACTTTCCGCAGGATGTCTCCGGCCAAGCGGACGTCAGGATGGGCCATCCAGCTTGTTTTTTTCACCGTTAACGCCCAGCTTGGTCATTTTATCGGTAAAGGTATTGCGGTTGATTCCCAAAAACGCCGCTGCAGAGCTTTTTACATAATTGGAACGCTTCAACGCGATATTAAAAAGGCCTTTTTCCACCATGGCCATAACTTCGGCATGCAGCCTGCTTTTACCGCCGCCGGAAACCGACAAAACCGTCGCCAGTTCATCCAGCTTTTTTTCCAAAATTTTTTCAACGGCTGAATAAAGCATTTCCTGAACATCCGCTTCCCCGGCTGGCTTGTTTGATCTAAGTGCTTTCATGGTCGTAAGGCTCCCGCATATCTCCAACGTCTCAATTTGAGTAAGCTTTTCCATTTTCTGGAATGCCGATTTCAGCCTGCGCCGGACGTTATGGCTTCAGAAATTTTGTCAGGATAAGCGCCGTGATGACCAACAGGGCGATCCAGGTTAATACGACGAGAGATTTCCGTTCGATGGGATTCTCCAGGTACTGGTTTACTTCTGCCTCGACTTTTTCCGTTTCAAGTTTATCCGCGAGATAGCGGACGAGAAGCGTATGATCCTGCAGAAGATTGGAAAAGATATAAAATCCTTTGGTGGTGGTCAGAAGGAAGTATGCCTTGTTGCGCAAAACGACCACGCCCAGATGAGTGATTTCCGCCCAGGTCAACTGTTTGACACGGAAGAATTTTTGAATGCGCAGACCGTCTTTGGAGACCAAGAACTCTCTTTCGTTGATTTCAATCGCAACCAGTGTCGCTCCGATCCATAAAACGGCAAACAGGATTCTTTCCCAGGTTGGACCGCCATAAAAGCTTGATAATAGCAGGATCAATAAAAGAACGGCAACCACCGCGAAAGGAACCCGGAAGGCTTTTTTGATCCGGTAAGCCTGATTCATGATTTGGCTCCGTTTGACGGTGATGATGATCGGACAAAGGTTCCGCTTTTGCCGCCGCTTTTTTCCAGAAGAAGAATATCGCTGATGATCATTTCTTTATCGACGGCTTTACACATATCATAAATGGTCAGCGCGGCGATGCTAACCGCTGTCAAGGCCTCCATTTCCACTCCGGTTTGTCCCACGGTTTGGACCTCAGCCTTAAGAAGAACGCGGGACTGTTTCCGGTCGATGGTAAATTCGATGTCAATTCCCGTTAAACCCAGTGGATGGCAAAGGGGAATCAGCTCGCCAGTTTTTTTTGCCGCCAGGATGGCCGCGATTTTGGCGGTGGTCAGTACGTTGCCCTTCGACATTTGGCCTTCTTCCAGAAGCGCCAGGGTCGTGCTTTTCATGCTGATCTGGCCGCCGGCCAGAGCTCTGCGGACGGTATGCGCTTTGCCGGTTACATCGACCATTTGCACATGGCCTGCATCATTGACATGGGATAATTTTTTCATGGCGGCTAAAACATCAATCTGCTTGATATTTATATCGGTTAAAATTTGTGCAGACCCTAGCATAGCGCTTCGGGCGAGTCAAGAAAGTCGAAATAATTTTTTTTTCGATGAAAAAACTTGATATAAATACGGCAATTAGCTAGGAGTTTGAGAAAATAGGAAAATGATGACCGGGAGCATCAACGTGTTTGTGAAAGTGCTCAGTATGAGTGTTATTGGCATGGAATCCCACCCTGTACAGGTGGAGGTGGATATTTCGCAGGGGTTGCCGCAGTTTTACACAGTGGGGTTGCCGGATGCTTCGGTGAAGGAAAGCCGGGACCGCATCAAGGCGGCCATCAAGAATTCCGGCTATCCTTTTCCCCGGGATCATGTGACGGTCAATCTGGCGCCTGCGGATATCCGGAAAGAGGGAACAGGCTTTGATCTGCCCATTGCCGTCGGCATTCTGGCGGCGCAGGGCATGATTCCCGAATCCTCTCTGCAGAAGTGTTTTTTTAGCGGTGAGTTGTCTCTGGATGGCAGCATTAAGGGGGTTCGGGGAATATTACCCGCAACCTTCAAGGCCGGAGAACTGGGGCTGCAATCGGTTTTTGTGCCCGAGGACAATGCCGCGGAAGCAGCGATGGTCGGAGGGATTTCTGTTTACGGAGTGAAAACGCTTCCTGAGGTTGTCGAATTTTTATCGGACAGGCAGCCATTGGAAACTTTTTCGCTGGATGCGGAAAAACTTTTTTTTCAGGGACAGCGCTACGATGTTGATTATGCTGAAATCAAGGGTCAAAAACAGGCGTTGCGGGCGCTGGAAATAGCGGCGGCAGGCAATCACAACGTATTGATGATTGGTCCGCCCGGTTCCGGAAAGAGCATGCTGGCCAAAAGGCTTCCCACGATTCTGCCCGGTCTTACATTTGAAGAAGCCATTGAAGTTACAAAAGTATTTTCTGTATCTGGTCTGCTGGGCGCGGGCGAAACCCTGATGGCGACCAGGCCGTTTCGGTCACCTCATCACACCATTTCGGATGTCGGTCTGGTGGGAGGAGGGCAGATGCCGCATCCGGGTGAAATCAGTTTGGCTCATTTGGGAGTGCTTTTCCTGGATGAACTGCCGGAATTCAGAAGAAATACGCTGGAAGCGCTTCGTCAGCCGCTGGAGGATGGCGTCATCACGATTACCCGTTCCGCGGTTACCGCCTCATTTCCGGCGGAATTTATGCTGGTGGCGGCGATGAATCCCTGCCCCTGCGGCTATTTTGGGGATCGCGTCCGCAGTTGCCGCTGTTCACCTCAACAGATCCGCCAGTATCAGGCAAAAATATCCGGTCCGCTTCTGGACCGGATTGACCTGCATGTCGAGGTGCCGTCCATCCGATACAGAACGTTGACGCAAAAGGAAACTGGCGAGTCCTCTTCTTTGATGAAAAGGCGCGTGGATGAGGCCCGAAGACGGCAAAAAAGCCGTCTGGGGAACGTAGGAGGGGGAACTAATGCCCGGATGACGGAAAAGCAAATCCGGTCTTTTTGTGCGATTGACGAAGAATCGCATGCGTTGATGGAAATGGCCATTGAAAAACTGGGTCTTTCCGCGCGCGCCATGAACCGGATCCTAAAGGTATCCCGCACGATTGCGGATCTGGATGGACAGGAAAACATCGGAGCCGTCCATGTTGCGGAAGCCATTCAGTATCGAAGCCTTGATAGGAGGATGGTTTAGTGGTATGGAACCCGTCAACCGGCGATAATGAGCCGGTTGCAATTTCTGACAAAAGAGGAAACTATGAAAATTAAAATTATTGAAGCTCTGCCCAAATATCTGAAACCCAAACCGGATGAAAAAAAGCTGGGTTTCGGACAGCATTTTACCGATCACATGTTTACCATGAAATATCTCGAAGGGGACGGTTGGTATGATCCGGTGATCGAACCCTACCATTATTTGCAGCTGGATCCGACAGCCATGTGTCTTCACTACGGCCAGGAAATCTTTGAAGGTTTGAAAGCCTACCGTGGGAAGAATGATGAAATCTATCTTTTTCGTCCCATGGAAAACATCCGGCGCATGAATGTCTCCGCGGAAAGGCTGTGCATGGCGCCCATTGATGAAACGGTATTTCTGGATGCTCTGAAACAATTTGTCCTGCTGGAAAAAGAATGGGTGCCGCGCGAAGCGGGGGCGTCTCTCTATATCCGGCCGACCATGATCGCCACGGAAAGGGCCCTGGGTGTTCATCCGTCCAGAGAATATCTTTTCTTTATCATTGCCGGGCCGGTGGGCGCTTATTACGCGCATGGGTTTGGGCCGACCAAGATTTTTGTTACGGAGGAATATGTTCGAGCGGCTCCGGGAGGCACGGGAAATATCAAATCCGCCGGAAACTACGCCATGAGTCTTTATGCCAGCCGTATTGCCAGTGATATGGGGTATACCCAGGTGCTCTGGCTGGATGCACGGGAAAATCATTATGTCGAAGAGGTGGGAACGAGCAATATCTTTTTCGTGATCGGTGATCAGTTGGTCACACCGCCGCTTAGTGGAACCATTTTGCCGGGGGTCACGCGTGATTCCGTGATCAAACTGGCGGCACATCTTGGAATCAATGTGGATGAACGGCGTTTGACCATTACGGAAGTAATTGACGCCATTGAAAAAGGAACGCTCAAAGAGGCTTTTGCCACCGGAACAGCTGCCGTCATTTCTCCGGTTGGACAAATTTATTACCACAAGAAGGAATATCTCATTCATGATGGAAAAACCGGCCCGCTTGCCGAAAGATTCTATAATGAAATCGTGCAGATTCAGTATGGAAACCAGGAAGATCCCTTCGGCTGGCGCATGCAGATTGCATGAAGGCCATGGCAAAAAATCGGCGCCGATCCATTTTTTCCTTCTGAAAACCGGCATTTGGATTTGCATTCCACAGTACTGTGGAAAAGCCTGTGGACAAGCCTGTGGATAAAAACGGTAAGTGTGTAATGTTTCGACTTTCGAACCGACTTGCTCAAGATTTGAGCATATATTTATATGAATGATATCAGTTATTTATGGATATGATTCGGTATTTTGGGCACTTAGCGCTCCTCTTTCGCAAAGTTATGCACTTTGTTAAAAAACAGTAGGTTCCTCCGCATTTTAAAAGGGTTGAGCATGCAAATGATTAAAAAAATTTATACCTTACGAAAAAGAGCCACGATGGCGGCGGTTCTTGCCGCCATCCTTTTGACCGTTTGTCCAGGTTCGTTTTGCCTTGCCGCACAGCCGCCGAAACTGGAAGAAGTCGTCAATCGGCTTCAGCAAATGTATGAAAAGACCCATGATTTTCAGGCTAATTTTATTCAGGAAACGACCGTGAAATCCATTCGGAAAACCGATGTGGAATCGGGGAGGGTCTATTTTAAAAATCCCCGGCAAATGTTTTGGGATTATCAGAAGCCCAAAGCTAAAAAACTGATTATTCAGTCAAAAAAATCATGGCTTTATCTGCCTTTGGAAAAGACGGTGTATGTTCAGGACTCCGAACAGATTTTCAGGTCCCAGGCGTTAATCAAATTTCTGTCCGGACTGGGAAAATTGAGCGATGACTTTACCATCCGTTACTCCGTGCCGGACGCGGTGGACAAAAACGGCAATTTTCAGCTTCAGTTGCACCCACGTGAACAAGGCGCATCCTATCAATATCTCCAAATGACGCTTGCGAAGAATGACTTTCATATCCTCTGTGTTAGTTTTGACGATTTGATGGGCAATTCCACGGTGCTGAAATTTTCCGGTATAAAAATGAACACCGGTCTCTCCTCGAAAATATTTCAGTTTCAGCCACCGCCGGACGTCAGTATTTTTAAGATGCCTCAATAGTGGATAGGGAATGATCTTTCTTGCTGCTTTGGCTTTGCCACGGTCATCCAAAGAAACGTTTCACCGCCAATCTCACGATAGCGGGACGATTCGATGATAAAGCCGTTGTCTTGCAGGTTTGCGGACAGATTTTCCGG
>DAOLNX010000056.1:0-13415 GCA_035416785.1 Smithellaceae bacterium
TAAATAGCAGAGACAGCCGGTTGCATGTGTTGATCGGTTCGCGAAAATTCACCGAAGGATGGAGCAGTTGGCGTGTGTCCACCATGGGATTGCTCAACATGGGCAAAGGCGAAGGTTCGCAAATCATCCAGTTATTCGGGCGGGGCGTGCGCCTGAAGGGGAAAGATTATTCTCTCAAGCGCAGCACGCCCGGCCTGCGGCCAAAAGGGGTGCATCTGGAGCGGCTGGAAACATTGAATATCTTTGGTGTAAATGCGGGCTACATGGCCACCTTCAAGGAATATCTCAAAGAAGAAGGCATCACGCCCACGGATGAAATGATCGAGCTGAATTTTGAAACACGCCCCAATATGCCGAAAAGCAAGCTCAAAACACTGGCGCTCAAAGACGGCTACAAAGACAATCAAATCAAAGGCTTCAAGCGCACGCATTTTCCGTGGCTCTATGAAGTGCCTGCCGAGTTTTGCGATGAAAGGACAGGACTTCCAAAATTTAAAATTCCGCATATTGATCTGGATTTATATCCCAAAATAGAAGCCATGGCGGCAGGCAAGCAGCTGGATGGCGGAGCGCCTGTTGTCAATGTGCGGCAAACTGGTAAAATCAACCCGGCTACTATGGCGCTTTTTGATTTTGACCGGATTTATCTGGCGGTGCAGGAATTCAAGCAGCAGAAAAGCTGGAGCAACCTTCGGCTGGATCGTTCACGTTTGATTGATTTCTGCATGACGAAAAACGAATGGTACACGCTCTACATTCCGCAAGCCGAGCTGAATATTCGAACCATCGCTGACATCGTCAAGCAGGAAGATATCCTCATCCGTTTGCTGCAAGACTATACCGACCGTTTTTACAAGTCATTAAAAACAGCCTATGAAGGCCAGTTCTACGACATTATAAACGTGAAAGAAGACGATGACACCTTGCTTAAACTGTATCATATCGAAATCGAGGGTAATGGCGGCGCCGAAGAATACGAGAAGAAGATCAAGGCCCTTCAGGTGCTGGTGAATGACGGCAAGCTGGGCGAAGCAAGCCAGTGGAATGCAGGACAGATGGTCGCCATTTGTTTTGACAGCCATCTGTATTATCCCTTGCTGTATTATCCGGAAGGCACTGTTCCATTAAAGATGCGTCCATTGGCGTTTGATGCGGAAAGCGAAGTGCAGTTTGTCCGTGACCTGGACGCATTCTATAAATCGCCACTTGGCCGTGATATTATCGGCAAACGCAGCCTTTACCTGTTGCGCAATGCCGACACCAAAGCCAAAGGATTAGGCTTTGCCCTGGCCGGCAATTTCTACCCGGATTTTTTGCTGTGGCTGGTGGACGATGAAACCGGCGAGCAGTGGTTGAATTTTATCGACCCGAAAGGGCTGCGCCAGATGAACCTGCACGACCCAAAGCTCGGTCTTTACAAGGAAGTAAAGGTGCTCCAGAGAAGACTGGGCGATCCAAAGCTGATGTTGAATGCCTTTATTGTTACGCCAACCCAATTTGCCAGCCTGCTGAATGTTTCCTGTAAACAAGAAGACTTGGAAGATCGGAATGTGTTGTTTATGCCTGATGGCGGCATGGTTTATCTGAAGAAGATGTTCGAGCGGATGAAATAGAGACAGACAAAACAAATTCAGGTCTTCAAAGATTATGGCTCCTTCCACACCCCCGGCGGACGGATGATTTACGTGGGCGATACGCAAATAAATCAGACAGGAAAGATGGGTTAGTCAGCCAGTTACGATCAGTTGATCTATGATCATCTCCAGCGGCAGGACGGAAATGTTTTTCGCCAGCGGGTATTCTTTTTTGCCCGGATAGATGACCCATAATTTTGATAGCTGAAGATCGTCCATGGCGATTTGCATGGATCGGGTCAGGCGAGGCGCGTCTTCATATTTGAATTCCACGCCCCAGTTTGCGCCCTTGTTCTGCCAGAAGAGATCAAGTTCCGCGCCACCGTGCGTGTTCCAGAAGTATAATTCCGAATCCTGCTTATTCAGATGGCGACAAACGCATTCCATGGCAAATCCTTCCCAGGAAGCGCCCAATTTGGGCCATGTGGTTAACTGTCTTGTGGTTTCGATGGAGGAAAGGGCATGGTAGAGCCCGGAATCGCGCAGGTAAAATTTGGGGTGTTTCACCAGTCTTTTGCCGATATTGACGTGCCACGGCTGGAGGATGCGGATCATGAAGGTGCCTTCCAGAATGTCACAATATTTACGTATGGTCATATCGGATACTCCGAAAGACCTTCCCAACTCGGCATAGTTGAAGATCTGGCCGTGATAGTGGCTGAGCATGGTCCAGAACTGGCGCAGCGTTCGTGCCGGGATGTTGATCCCCAGCTGAGGGATGTCTCGCTCAAGAAATGTGGTGATGTACTGACTGCGCCAGATATAACTGTCTGCATCGGATGCGGCCAGAAAAGAACGGGGCAAGGTGCCGCGCAGCCATAGCGTTTTTGCTTTTGCCGGTTCAATATCGGACAGTCGGAACCCTCCCAGATAATGATATCCGATGCGGCCGGCCAGCGTCTCTGAACTCTGGCGGATCAGATCACCGGAAGCGCTCCCGAGAATGACGAATTTTTGTTTTTTCGTTTGATCGACCAGATACCTTAGGAGGGGAAACAAATCCGGCTTGCGTTGAATTTCGTCAATGACCGTCACCCCCTCCAAATCTTCGAGCGCAAGCTGGGGCTGGTCCAGAACAGAGGCGTCTTGCGGGTTTTCCAGATCAAAATAGTGATCGGATTGAAGGGTTCGCGCCAGTGTTGTTTTACCGCATTGCCTGGGACCTAAAATGGCTATCACGGGGAAAATAGTCATCAGTCTGGATAAAGCATCGCGGTCTAAAGGTCTTTCGATAATCTTCATGGCTTTATTTTAGCAGCTCATCCTTGAAATCTCAAATACTTTGTATGATTTTTCAAGGATATAGAAAGCGCGTGGAGATAAAAGATCGAGGAACGCTGGAGCGAGCAAAGCCGGAAGTCGCCCGTTTGAAATTGCTGGAAGACGAGAGAAAAGAACTTCTTGAGTGGCTGGATCGTCTGGCCAGGGAAGATGCCCCAAGGCTGGCAGAATGGGTTCTTTCGGATCAGTCGGACCTGGTTTCGCCGGTTCTTTTTTCTCGGCTCATGATGTCAAACGCTTCATAAATGTTTTGCGGGGGCGTGTATCGTTTGTTTTCCGGTTTTCGTTCCAGTTTCAACGCGGCGGAAGGGCATGTGGTCACGCAAAGACCGCAGCCAATGCAGCGATGCTCGTTAAACAGAATTTCTTCTTCCTTCATTTCAAACGCGCCGACGGTGCAGCGTTCTATGCAAATTCCGCAATGGGTGCACAGGGATTTTTCAAACCGGCACAGGTAATTGCTTTTCAACGATAAGGCCGGAGCGGGAAAAAGCTTGAGAGAAATCAGCATGCCGCAGCAACAGGAACAGCAGCAGCACATGGCTTCCACGTTTTGGGAATTCAGAATGTGGATCACAAGGCCTTCCGCCTCACTGGTTTTTAGGATTGCCAAAGCCTCATCCGTGTTGATGTAGCGGGCCATGCCGTTTTCCACGTAGTAATCGGCGAAACTGTCGAATTGCAGGCAGGTTTCCAGGGGATGAGGGCAGGTTTTTCCATAAAGCTGCACGGCTTTACGGCAGAAGCATTCGGCGACGGCAATGCGGGATTTGCTCTTGATGATGGCGAATGCGTCATCGTACGGAGCGATGGGATCGTCGGCGACGATTTCGGCATTGATGGGGATGGACCGCTGATGCGGTGTTTTTCGCGCATGAAACGAGGCGCCCAATCCTTCAAGATAATAGCGGGAAATGTCTTTGAGCAAAGGCCGGGTTAAATGGTTTAACTGGAATTCATAGATGCCGACGACAAAAGGAACGGGAAAATAACAAATTTCGTTCTCTTTTGTCAGCCGGAAGATCAGCCCTTTTCGCGCCATTTCTTCCAGTCTTTTTGCCATTTCAGCAGCATCGGCGCCAAGACGCGCGGCCGTCTGGCTCGCTGTTTGCGGACCGTTTTCCATTTGAAGAAATAAATCGGCTTCTTCCTCGGTAAACAGCTGCTGAAGGATTTTAAGCTCGACTCCGCTAGAGGTAGTCGGGTACCCGGTTGCCATATTTTCAAGCTTGTCTCGCAAGCGCTTGTAGAGATCGTTCATGTTGTCAATATAAGACCTTATTTTAATAGTATCTTTTCCAGTTCGGAAAAGATTTTGCCCAAATTTTGGGGATTTGTTCCCCCGGCCTGAGCCATGTCCGGACGGCCTCCTCCCTTGCCTCCGACAATCGGAGCGAGTTCCTTGACGATGTTGCCGGCATGGAACCTGTCCGTAAGGTCCTTTGTTACCATACATAGCAAAAGGGCCTTGTCTTCGGATTGGCTTCCCAGCAAAATAACGCCGGACCCGAGTTTATCGCGCAGTTTGTCTGCGAAATCACGCAGGGTTTTGGCATCCGAAATCGCCACTTCCGCAGCCAGCGTTTTCACGCCGTTGATTTCTTTGGCGCGGCTGATCAAATCACCGGAATCCCTGGCGGCCAGTTTTCCCTTGAGGGTTTCAACTTCCTTTTCCAGGTCTCTGATATTCTTGAGCATTTTTTCTGTGCGCTCGTAAACTTCGGATACGCCGGCCTTGAACAACAAAGCGGTGCGTTTTAATTCTTCTTCCGTCTGCTGGACATGGGCTACCGATTCCCGGCCGGTCACGGCCTCGATTCGCCGCACGCCTGCTGCAATCGCCGATTCATGAGTGATTTTGAACAGTCCGATGTCGCCGGTTCGATCGACGTGCGTGCCGCCGCACAGTTCCATACTCATGTCGCCCATTTTTACGATTCGCACCGTCGCGCCGTATTTTTCGTCAAAAACGGCCGTCGCGCCGGTTTTCAAAGCGTCTTCCAGAGCGCAAACGTCCGTCTGAACGGAAAGATTCTTGCGGATCATGTCGTTGACGATGGTTTCCACCCGAAGCACTTCTTCCTCGCTGATTTTTGAAAAATGCGTAAAGTCGAAACGCAGGCGCGAGGCGTTGACAAGCGACCCGGACTGTTTGATGTGATCTCCCAGAACCGCTTTCAGAGCGGCTTGCAAAAGATGAGTTCCGGAGTGGTTGGCGGCAATGGCCTTTCTTCTTTCTGAATCGACAACCGGCCTGGCTTTTGCGCCGATGCGAATTTCACCTGAGCGAACAAAGCCTTTGTGGACAAAGAATTTATCAAGAGGTTTTTTCGTCTCCTCCACAATAAAATGAAAATCCTGTCCTTCCAGATAGCCCGTGTCTCCGGCCTGCCCGCCTGATTCTCCGTAAAACGGCGTTTTATCCAGAACGATTTCCGCTTTCTGCCCTTCCCTTGCGCTTTCAGCCGCTTGTCCGTCCACAAAGATGGCGGATACGTTTGCATCGTTTTGGGCCAGGCCGTCATATCCGCAAAAGTCGGTTGCCACTCCACCACTGGATATTTTCAAATAGCATTCGGCCACGGCCTCTTCGCCGCTGCCTTTCCAGGCAACGCGAGCCCGTTCGCGCTGCCGTTCCATTTCATCTTCAAAGCCTTCCTGATCCAGAATCAAACCATCGCGCTTGATGATATCCGCCGTCAAATCTGTCGGAAAACCGAACGTATCGTAAAGCTTGAATACCTGAGCTCCGGGCAGGACGGATTTCCCGGCGGCTTTCAGCGCGGAGGTTTCCTCCTGCAAGATACGCAGTCCGGCATCGAGAGTTTCCATGAATCGCTGCTCTTCGTTGAGGATCATTTTGGCGATGTAAGAGGCTTTGTCGGCCAGATCCGGATAGGTGTTTTTCATCATGTCGATGACCACCAGGGCGGCTTCATTTAAAAAAGGTTTGCCGATGCCGAGCATTTTTCCGTGGCGGGCGGCGCGGCGGAGAATCCGGCGAAGAACATAACCCCTTCCTTCGTTTGACGGCATGATTCCGTCGCCGATTAAAAAGGTCACGGCGCGGCTGTGATCCGCGATGACCCGGATGGAAATGTCGTTGTCCTCGTTTTCTTTATAGGTTTTTCCGGATATTTTTTCCACGAAACGGATAATGGGCTGGAAAAGATCCGTGTCGTAATTGCTCTTGACGCCCTGAATCACAGCCGCCAATCGCTCCAGTCCCATGCCGGTATCAATGTTGGGTTTGGGCAGAGGGGTGAGTTTTCCGCTTTCGTCTCGGTCGAATTGCGTGAAGACATTGTTCCAGATTTCCAGGTGCCGATCGCAGTCGCAGTTTACATCGCAATCGGGACGGCCGCAGCCTGTGCCTTCTCCCTGATCGTAGAGGATTTCCGAGCAGGGGCCGCAGGGGCCGGTTTCTCCCATCATCCAGAAATTGCTCTTTTCTCCCATGCGTACAATGCGCTCTTTCGGTACCTTCATCTTTTCATGCCAGATTTGAAACGCCTCGTCATCGTTTTCAAAAATGGTGACCCAAAGTTTATCTTTGGGCAGGCCGACCACGTCAATCAGATACTCCCATGCCCACGAAATGGCTTCTTCCTTAAAATAATCGCCGAAGGAAAAATTACCCAGCATTTCGAAAAACGTATGATGGCGTGCGGTCAGGCCGACGTTTTCCAGGTCGTTGTGCTTTCCACCGGCGCGTGCGCATTTCTGGCAGGAGACGGCCCGCGTGTAGCCGCGATTTTCCAGTCCCAGGAAAGCGTTTTTAAACTGCACCATGCCTGCGTTGGTGAAGAGCAATGTGGGGTCATCGCGGGGAATGAGCGATGAACTTGCCACTTGGGTGTGTCCCTTGCCTTCAAAAAATTGAATAA
The DNA here is from genome assembly GCA_035416785.1 of Smithellaceae bacterium. Taxonomy (GTDB): domain Bacteria; phylum Desulfobacterota; class Syntrophia; order Syntrophales; family Smithellaceae; genus UBA8904. The sequence goes on from DAOLNX010000056.1 coordinate 6,803, forward strand.
AACTTTCCCGAATCTCATTCCCCGTTTTCACCATCTGTCTTTTCCTCTCCTTGCTTTTGCAGTTTGTTTAAAATCAGGTCCGGCGGAAACCCTCGTCCCATTAAGCTTTGAAATATTCTCTGCTTTTCTTTCCTGTCCAAATCCGGGGTTTGCTTCGCGGCTTTCTTTTTTTGGATGAATCTCTCAACGGCCTTTTCTTCGGAAAGCTCCTGTCTTGCCGTGTCCAGAGCTTCTTTGATCATCGCCTCCGGAGCGCCCTTTTCCCGCAAGCTGGCGATGATTTTCCGATTCCCCTGAAGTTTATTGACCGCCAGATTCCGCGCCCACCCCGAGGTAAACGAAACGTCGTTGAGATACTGTAAATCGTGAAGTTTTTCCAGCGCTTCTTTCACCACGGCGTCCGGAAATCCACTTTTTTGCAGCTTTTTCCCCAGATCATGTTCTGAATGCGGCCGGATTGCCAATAAGCGATAGGCTTTCTGCAGGGCGGCCGCCAGTTCCGGAGGGTTCAACTTATTCATCCTGATCTTTGCTGACGATACCCAGCTTCTGACAGACATCGCTTTCAATGTTCGCCAGAACATCCCGATTTTCTTTGAGAAATACCCGGGAATTGTCCCGTCCCTGGCCCAGGCGGTCGCCTTTGTACGAATACCACGCGCCGCTTTTTTCAATTATGCCGTTTGCCGCTGCCAGGTCCAGCACGTCTCCTTCGCGTGAAATGCCCTCGCCAAAAATGATGTCGAACTCCGCCTCTTTAAAAGGAGGAGCCATTTTGTTTTTCACCACCTTGACCTTGGTGCGGAATCCGATCACGTCCTGGCCGTTTTTGATGGAGGTCATTTTGCGGATATCCAGGCGCTGGGAGGAGTAAAATTTCAGGGCGTTGCCACCGGTGGTGGTTTCCGGGTTGCCGAAGAAGACGCCGATTTTCATGCGCAACTGGTTGATGAAAATGACCGTGGTCTTGGATTTGCTGATCGCGCCGGTCAGTTTGCGCAGAGCCTGGGACATCAGCCTGGCCTGAAGGCCCATCTGAGCTTCGCCCATTTCGCCTTCCAACTCTGCTTTGGGGACCAGTGCCGCCACCGAATCCACAACCAGTACATCCAGCGCGCCGCTCCGGACCAGGGTCTCGGCGATTTCCAGGGCTTGTTCTCCCGTGTCCGGCTGTGAAATCAAAAGTTCGTCGGTATTGACGCCGATGTTTTTGGCATAAGTGACATCAAGCGCATGCTCTGCGTCGATATAGGCTGCGATGCCGCCTTTTTTCTGGGCTTCTGCAACAACGTGCAGCGCCAGTGTGGTCTTTCCGCCGGATTCCGGGCCGTAAATTTCGACCACCCGACCGCGGGGAACACCGAAAGTGCCCAGCGCGATATCCAGACTGAGCGATCCCGTGGATATGGATGAAACATCGGCCACGCGATCATGGCTGCCCAGTTTCATGATGGATCCCTTGCCGAACTGTCTTTCAATTTGTGTAATCGCCAAATCCACTGCTTTCGATCTGTCCATGTCAGCGCACATAAAATGATAACCTCCTTCAATCGATATTAGTTTAGCGTAAATTCCGCCAGTTTTGTATATATTGCTCCTTGCGGCGCCAGTTTGCTTTGGAACAGGATCAGTTCCCGGCAGGGAAATGTCCCGGCGTCAAAGGCGGCATGTTTTTTCAAGATTTCGTCCAGCCCTGATAAACTACGGGAATCCTTGATCCGGGCCAGCGTCAGGTGTGCGCGGAAAGGGCGATCCTCTGCGGGAAAGCCGATGGCTGCGAAATCTTCGTCCATCTGTTTTTGCAGGGCGGCAAGCTCTAATATATCTCCCGATGTTCCGCACCAGAGCACTCGCGGTTTGCGAAAATCCGGAAAAACACCCAGCTTTTCGATTTTCAGGTTCAAAGAACGTGTTGCCGCTGAACGGTTTCCGACGGCATTACGTATCCTTTGAATATCATTTATTGATACGTCCCCGAAGAATTTCAGAGTCAGATGCTGTCCTTGAGGACGGGTCCAGCTTAACCGGCCGGAAATTTCCCGTTTCAGTTTTTCCTGCAGGCGGACAACGGCTTGCAAAACAGATTCGGGAGGTTCAATGGCCAGAAAAGCCCGGATGTTTTTTTCGTCGGACATGAACTATTTTTTCTCCTGCAAATAGTTTTTCAGCAGCATCAGCGCTGCTTCCGATGTTACCAGCTTATTTCTTTTCCGGTCCCAGCGGAAACGATAATGTCGGCAAATGGTTTGTGTGCGGTCGGCCAGCGCCACATAGACCGTGCCGACGGGCTTTTCCAGACTTCCGCCGGAGGGGCCGGCAATACCGGTGGAGGATAAACCCAGATCGGTTCCCGCCAGTTTTCTCACTTCTTGCGCCATGCTGCACGCGGTTTCTTCGCTCACCGCTCCATGTTTTTCAATGATGTCGGCCGGCACCCCCAGCAAATTGATTTTGGCTTCATTGCTGTAGGTGACCAGGCCCTGTTCAAAAAAGAGGGAACTTCCCGGAACATCGGTAAGCCGGTTGGCAATCAGACCTCCCGTGCAGGATTCGGCAACGGCAAGGGTCAGCTTCTTTTGGGTCAGAAATCCGGCGAGCATTTCTTCCAAAGTTTGCTCGCCGTAAGAAAAAATCCATTCTCCCAGTTGATCGGAAACGGCATCCACGGCTTTTTGCAGATTCTGTCTGGTCTGCTCCAGGGAGGAAGCCCGGGCAATCAGCACCAGGTGGTTTTCAGGAAATACTGGGTAGAATCCTACACTTACGTCAATGGCAGAAAAATCGTAACTGGAGAGCTTTTCATCGATGGCCGATTCGCCCAGGCCGAAGATTTTGATGGTCTGTTGCTGGGCAAAAGGGACAGGCTGAGGGAAGGTTTTTTTCAAAATCGGAATTACACCTTCCGGCAGCATTCTTTTGGTTTCTGAGGGTACTCCAGGCATGACCAGGACCAGTTTGTTTTGCACCGACAGGGCAAAGCCCGCTGCCGTGCCGACCGGATTGGGAATTACTTGCGCACCCTTCGGGAAAAGGGCCTGCTTGGCGTTATTTTCCGTCCACGTCCATTTGAATTTTTTAAATATTTCCTGAAGATACGCTAAAGTATCGTTATCACGTTCCAGGGGGAGATCAAAAGCACGGGCAATGGCTTCCGTGGTGATGTCATCGGTGGTTGGTCCCAGACCGCCTGTGCAGATGACTGCGTCGGTAAAAGAGAGGAGGTCATGAAGACGGGTTTTGATGATTTCAAAATCGTCACCCACCGACAGCATCGCTTCCACGTGCCAGCCCTGCAGGTTGACTTCGCGTGCGATAAGTGACGAATTGGTGTCGGCTGTTCGCCCGTTGATTAATTCATTTCCGATTGTTAAAATTCCAATTTTCATCATAGTCCTTTGGTTGTCAGGTAAAATAAAATGAATCCACTGTAAATTCCGGCTCCGAGGTCGTCGGCCACCACACCGTAGCCTCCCGGAAGATTTTGGAGGCGATTGACGGGAAAAGGTTTCCAGATATCAAAAATCCGGAAAAGAAGAAAAGCCAGGCACAGATGCAGGCCGGTAATGTCCACAGGCAGCATTGCCGTCTGAAAGCCTGCGATTTCATCAATGACAATGCGCTGGTCGTCCTTTTTCCCGTAAATCGTTTCAGCCTGTCCGGCGATATAAACAGAGGCGGCGGACACGGCAAATACAAAAAGCACCCGCAAAGGCCAAGTCATCGGTGCGCAAAACAGGCATATCAAAACACCGGCAAGCGTACCCGCCGTTCCTGGAGCTACGGGTGACAGACCCGTTCCGAAACCGGTGGCCAGCACTTTAATGATTTGTTCCTTTTTGGTTGCCATATCTGATTCTGAAGCACCCTTTCCAGAATGGATGTTCTATGTCAACTTCCTGCAGGCTGTGAACCTCTCCGTAGGCAACCTGTGATAATTCTTCACTTTTAGAGAATAATGGTTTTTTTACGGAAATGAAGGCGGTAAAGTTCACTTTCGATGTTTTATGGCGGGCTGCTTTTTGCAGCTGCCTGGTTGATGTCATCGAGAACGGATTTCAACTCATCTGCATTTTCGATGATAAGAGTGGTATCGCCTGACGTTCCGGAAGAAGGTCCGGATCCATAATGCAGTTTTCCCACTTTTTTGAGCGGCCGGATCTGCCAGGTGTTTCCGGAAGATTCGACAATCCAGTTGTTCAGGTCAAAAATGATATCCGTCACATCGGGTATGGCCATGATATCTGTTGCAATGCTTTCAATTTCCCGGGATGAGAAATCCCTGTCCGGCCTCGAAAGCTCACCGCTCAAATAGACGGTTTTCCCCAGATACGAATAGTCGACTCTGCTCAAGTCTCCGTCATGCTGGGTAATGACTATCCGGACCTTCCGGTTGACTTCGTATCGGGAGCTCTTTTCGTTTTGGCCCATGGTTCACCTTTTTCATTTCATTTATTATAGCCCATAATCATTACCGATTGTCAAGCTGAAAGGGCAGGCCTGAAGACGATGCTTTTTGTGAGCTCAAAAAGCGCCGGCCGCCGCTTCTGTTTCTCCGCCAAGAATGACCAGCGCTGTGTCAATGGCGTTGTGGCTGCCGAAAAGGATGATCTGATCCGAGGCCTGGAGGACGAATTCGCTGGGGGGATTGGTAATGGTCTGATTGTTGCGGATGATATTGATGATCAGAGCTCCCGACTGTGCCTTGAGATTGACCTCCCGGATGCTTTTTCCGATATGCGGATTTCCGGCGGCCAGAAAATAGGTTTCGATCGTTCCCTGGGCAAGAATCTGGCTGATTTGATCAAAGGCTTCCTGGGTATAACGGACATCCCGGAAAACGCCGTAGGATTTATTGCGGATGATGTTTCCCTGGGTCAGAATGATGCTGTTGGGAATGTGAAACATTTTGAGGACACGGCTGAAAATTTGAATGGAGGTTTCAAATTCTTCCGGAATGATATCATCAGCGCCCAGCATCAGCAACTCATCAATGTCCGCAAGGTATTTTGTCCGGACAATCACATGAAGTTTCGGGTTCATTTTCTTGGCGTTGGCCAGGCAGCTCTTGGTCAGAAGCCGGTCGGAAATAGCGATGACCATTGCACGCGCTGCCTCGATATGGGCGCGCCGTAAAATTTCCACATTGGAGGCGTCTCCCCAGATGGTGTTGGTGTCGCCCTTGATTTTGGCCTTTTTGATCTTCTGAAAGTTCAGGTCAATTACGACGTAATTGAGCGCCGTATCCTTGAGGACTCGAATCAGATTTCTGCCGTTTAATCCCAGGCCGCAGATTATGACGTGATTCGATATGGGTAAATGATCGTCTGTTCCTGTCGTTTTCTTGTTTAAATTGGCTGTGTTTCTGCGGTTTAAAAAATAAAAAATCAGGGAGACCAAAAGGGGAGTGGCGATAAAGGTCAGCGTGGAGGCGCCGATAAAGGTTTGGTAGAGATATTGGGACAGAATCTGGCTTTTATAACCTTGCGAAGCCAAAACAAAAGAAAATTCACCAATTTGGGATAGAAATACGCCGGAGAGCAGCGCGACATGCAAAGAGTACTTCAAAAGTTTGACCAGTCCGAAAACAATCGTGAATTTAATCAGGATAATGACCAGAGATGTTGCAAGGACGTAGGCGGCATTGTCACGAAGAAAATCCAGATTGAGGATCATGCCGAACGAAACGAAAAAGACGGAAAGGAAAACATCCCGAAACGGACTGATGTCACTGATGATTTGATGCGTGAAATCCGTGTCGGACAGAGAGATTCCCGCCAAAAACGCTCCAATGGCCAGAGACAGTCCCAGCGACTCCGTAATCCAGGCGATGCCCATGGTAATGACCACGGAGGCAATGACCAGAACGTCGCGCATGTTCATGTTGACAAGCTGCTCCAGGAAAAAGGGAATGGCGTAGCGGGCCGCAGCCAGAAGGACAGCGATAATCAGAATCGATTTGAAGAGTTTCCAGAGGATCATCAAAGGTTCAGGTCCGCTGCCTCCGGCCAGAAGCGGAACCAGCAGCATCATCGGAACCACCATGATGTCCTGAAAAAGAATCACGCCGATGGAAATCCTTCCCTGGGGCGAGTCTTCATCCTTACGGTCTTTTAAAATTTTCAGAATCAGCGCCGAAGAGCTGTGCGCCAGAATAAAGCCGATAAAAACCGCCTGGCTGACGTTAAGCTGCATAGCCAGCCCGATCATCATGCCCACGATGCCGGTGCAGAAAATCTGTAAACCGCCCGTCAGAAGAATTTCGGATAAATGCTGAAGAAAACCGGACAAACGAATTTCGATGCCGATGGTAAAAAGGAGAAAAGCCACGCCGATTTCCGCCATCAGCTGAATGCCGGCCATGTCATCAATCAATTTGAGTCCGAACGGCCCGATAATGACACCGGTAATGAGAAAACCAATAATGGACGGCAGCTTAATTTTATTAAAAAGGAAAACAACCGGAATGGAAAAACCGAGAATGATCAGGAGTTGGTGAAAAAATTTCAGTCCGTCCACAGATTTTCCTGATGGGTCTTCGAGAAAGAGTTTGGAATGCCTTACAACAAGGGTCGTCGCCAAACGTTCAGAAATGTCCGGCGACGACACCGGGAAC
>DAOLNX010000056.1:13515-22373 GCA_035416785.1 Smithellaceae bacterium
AATCCGGCGCCGGCTTCTCCGGCGCGTGCGGCTTCGACGGCGGCATTGAGCGCCAGCAGGTTGGTCTGAAAAGCAATTTCATCAATGGTTTTAATGATCTTTTTAACTTCCTGGGACGCCTGCGTAATGTTTCCCATCGAGGATGCCAGCTGACCCATCACGCTAACACCGTCTTTAATGGCATTTTCTGAGTGTTTCATCAGGCCGGCCACCTCGTTGGCGAGATTGGCATTGCTTTTTACCATGGCGGATATCTCGGTTGATGTTTCAGAAAGCGTGGTTGCATTTTCACCGACCTTGTCAAACGCCTCTTTGAGAGACAAAGACATGCCTTCCATCTCCTGTTTTGCCAAAATGGCATCTTCCGCAATTTTTTCGCTTTCTGTGATGATATGGTTTTGGTTATCCAAAGCGTTTTTCAAGCCGGTGTTGTTGAAATAGAAAGTGGCACAAAGGGCTACGAGTGGGCCAATGAGATTAGAAACCTGATTGCTGAAGACCTGTTCTTCCGACAGGGAAATGGTGGGAAAAGATATTCCCATTTTCCCCAATACAATGAAAACAATCACTTCCAGGATCATGATTCCCGACCAGGCCAGGAAGGATCTCATGCCCATAAATGTCGAGGCAAAACCCGGTAAAACCAGCGCCCAGGCGAGTGCGGAAGAGAACATTCCTCCGGTTAAAGCCGGCAGAAAGGCAAAATGCCAGGCAAGCAACACCAGGGCAGTGTTGCCCATCAAATTGACGGATTTGGTCAGTTTGCAGATAAAGGGAACAAAAGCCATCAAAACCATGACACAGGCCATGCTGACGGCCAGTTCCGTCGAGCCGATTTTCGCCCACTTGATGATGTTGGGAATGAAAAAACAGGGGGCTACCTGGGCGAACGTGATAAACTGCTTGGCGCGTCGAAAGGAATCCACATCTCCTTTCTGGACTTCTTCGGGAATATACCACAGGACATATCTTTCAAACCTAGACATAACTGAATTTTACCTCCCTTGGTTCAATGTTGCGACGACTATATGCCATTTAGTATCTATCTTTCAAGCAATATGTAAAAGCATAGCCTGTGAAACAGGTACAAAAAGAAATCATGAGACAAAGAAGCTTGCGCGTTGACAGGCCAAAGGGGGTTTGCTATACCCGTTCCATAAAAAATACTGGTAATTAGAGGATTTATGACAAAAAATTCGATTTTCATTTACGATACGACATTGCGTGACGGCACGCAGGGTGAGCAGGTGACTTTTTCCGCGGAGGAAAAACTCAGAATCGCCCGGCGGCTGGATGAGGTTCACTTTCACTACATTGAAGGCGGCTGGCCAGGATCCAATCCTAAAGACATGCGTTTTTTTGAAATGGCCAAAACGGAAATTTTCAAAAACGCAAAGTTGACGGCGTTCAGCTCCACACGAAAGCCGCACATCCGCCCCGAAGCCTGTCCGAATCTCAAGGCGCTGATCCGGGCGGAGACGCCGGCCGTTGCCATTTTCGGCAAATCCTGGGACCTGCATGTCACCGATATTCTGAAAATCGATCTGGACGAAAACCTCGCCATGATCCGTGAATCCGTTCATTATCTGAAATCGAAAGGCAAGGAAGTCCTCTTTGACGCGGAGCATTTTTTCGACGGATATAAAAATCATCCCCGGTATGCAACCCGGGTGGTGAAAGCGGCGCTGGATGCGGGAGCGGACAAAATTGTCTTTTGCGACACAAACGGCGGGACCATGCCCCATGAAATCGTGGATATCCTTAAAAAAATATCAACGGTCATTCCTCTTTCCCTGTCCGGAATTCATGTGCACAACGATTGTGGCCTGGCCGTGGCCAACTCCATTGCCGCGGTTCGCGAAGGCGTGAAAATGGTCCAGGGGACTGTCAACGGGTACGGTGAGCGATGCGGCAACGCGGACTTGCTTTCCGTGATCGGCAATCTGCAGGTGAAAATGAAAATGCAGTGTTTGCCGCCGGACTCCATTCGCCAGTTGACCAATCTTTCCCTGTATATCAGCGATGTGGCCAATATTCCGCCGCTGATGGCCAGGCCTTTTGTTGGACGTAGCGCTTTTGCGCACAAGGGGGGGGTTCATGTTAACGCTGTGACCAAAAACGCCGCCGCCTACGAGCATATGGAACCGGAGCTCATCGGCAACAGCCGTCGCGTGCTGGTTTCGGACATGGCCGGCAAAAGCAATATTGCTTACAAAGCCAAAGCCCTCGGCATCGATCTGGACAGGAAAAACGCTCTGGACAAGGTCGTGCACCAGGTGAAGCTGATGGAAGACAAAGGCTTTCAGTTTGACGCAGCGGATGGTTCTCTGTCGGTGCTGATGAAGAAAGCCATCGGGGAGTTTATTGAGCCGTTCAATCTGGAATGCTTCAGCGTGGTGACTTCCCGCACGCTGGACAGTCCCTGTCTTTCCCTGGCGACCATCAAAATCTCCGTGGATGGCGAAGAGGAATTGACGGCTGCCGAGGGGAATGGTCCCGTCAATGCGCTTGACCATGCCCTGCGCAAGGCCTTGACCAAATTTTATCCGCAAATCCGGGAAATGCACCTGGTGGATTTCAAAGTTCGCACCCTGGAAGGATCGGAAGGTACGGCGGCGCAGGTCCGCGTTTTACTGGATTCGACGGACGGCTCTGAAATCTGGAGCACCACCGGAGTATCCGAAAATATCATTGAAGCCAGCTGGCAGGCGCTGATTGACAGCATTGAGTATAAATTAAGCAAAGACAAGAAGAAAGGATCGCCGAACCGACCCTCATAATTTGCTTTCCCATTCAGCCATGGAGGACTGTTTATGAAACGTGCAACACAGAAAAGCATGATCTGGTTTAGTTATTTTTTCCTTTTTCTTTTTCTGGCCGCGAGTTCGGGCTGCAGTACCCAGTATGTCTGGTATCACCCCGACAAGGATGATCTTGCCCGCAAGCAGGACATTTTTGACTGTGAGGAAAAAGCCGCCGCTTACAGCAAAAATTTGGGTAAGGCCGGCAAACCCAAAATTGTTGATCAGCACATGACGGAATGTATGGAAGTGCTGGGTTACAAATCGGTTCCGGAAAAATCCATGCCGAAAGCGGAAGCGAAGCAGAATTTGGCTTTGACAGCTGGCGCCATGCAAGATGACATTGAGAAAAAAATGATCAATTCTCCTTACTGCACGGCGGCGGTGGCAGACTGGTGCGGCGACTGCTGGAACAATCCTGCCAATGAGTGGTGCTGCACCTATCGCAAACCGAAAACCAAACAAATTCCCGATCCGAAACCGGATTGTGTTCCGAAAAACGACACCTCCAAATGGAAATACTGCGGGGGCTGCAATGTGCCCGTGGGGGGCGTCATCCATGATTTTTGCGCAAAACCGCCGAAGGGAATGGGCGGGCCGACGAACATCAAAATTCGCAATAACACCAAAAAGGACGTGAATATTGCTTTTGTTACAGGAGCGGAGGGAAAAGGTGATGGTGCCTGCCAGGACAGCGTTAAAATGATTTCCTACGACTGGATCGCCAAAAATACAAACTGGTGCAAAAATCCCACCCATCTGGGAGGAGGGGTTAACGCCGGTCATTGCACAGGAATTGTGCCGGCGGGTGGATCGGTTGACGTAAAACGGCCCGAAACCGGGGAGGATGCCCTGAAATGCCTGACCGGCTCCATTCATTTGGGTGGCTATTCTTCCTGTCCGGAACCCAACGGATTTACGCAGGGTGAATTTACGCTCAATCCAACGCACACGGATACGGAAGCGGTCGACATCAGCCTGGTGAACGGTGTTAACTATTCCATGACCATCAATTTACCTGGTGATGCCTGGAAAGTTCAGTACCGAGGAGATAAAGTTCAAACCATTGGACCGAGCGCCGGTCTGAAAGGATACAACAACAAACCCGGAATATTTCCTCCCGGCTGTACGGATTGTATTCTTGCGGTAACAGGCAAAATTCCCTGTCCGAAAATTACACCGAATCCGCAATGTCAGAAAGAGCGCATCTGCAATGTGCAGAGAAGCTGGACGGGAGGAACGGTAGAATTTGTGATCAGCGATCTGCCCGCTTTTGAAGATTAGAGAAACGAAAGGATTCTCAATTAGTTACTGCTTTCCGCTCCTCAAGATTGCGCGGCATTGACAAATGCTTCGATATCCTTCAGCAGTTTTGCGCTGTGCATGTACTGATTGGATGGACAGGAGATCACCGAGACCCGGGGCAGTCGGTTTGCCATGCGTTGAATGTTCTGTGACGAATGAAGCTTATCCGTGGCAGCGTAAGCCAGGGCGACCGGCAGGGTTACACTTTCCAGATTCGGCCAGACTTCATAGCGCCCGCAAATCAAGGCTCTGCCGGAAAGTTTAATTCTTTCCGGATGAGCCGCAAGTAGTGTATCCTGATAGCGTTTCATTTGTTCCGGCTCTTTTCGGACATCAACCATGAAGTTTTTGAGATACCACAGAAGAAAAAACTTGATGCCATGATAGAGGAATGCTGGAAGAAAAAGAATCCATTCGAGATACCAAGGCGCCTTGAATTCGCTGTTGGGGGCAATCAAAAAGGCTGTGCCTGCAACCAACCTGTTGCCTTTGAGCGTTTCCAGGAGGGCAGTTGCTCCCAGAGAACAGCCCGCAACGGTTGTTCGCGGCGTGTCAATATTGAGCTGACGGCAGACGCTGATGATATCTTCAGCGATCCGGCTCATCTGAAAATCTTCTGCACAGAGTTTCTTCTTTTTTAAGATGGCTGATTTCTTTTCCCTTGTTTCTATGTAGTAAACCGGCCTTCGGGATGCCAATGCCCCGATTAAAGGCATCCAGCCCGAGACAGAAGATACCCATCCCGGCACAAAGACGATGGGATCATTGCTTACGGGTTTCTTGGGTCGCCAAGTCATTACCTGAAGATGGACGTTGCTTTGGACACAAACGGATAAATGCTCATAAACGGAATCCGGAAGCGCTGCCGGATCCACGGAGGGATTGTTCACATGAACCTCCTTTCGGGCCGGGAGAAATTTTGGGTATTTCCCGGACGGGAAGTTTATGCAAATTTCCAGAAGGATGCAAGCCTTCAGAACAAGCTGCCGGCATTGTCTCCATGAGCGTCCATTTCTATCCGCATGAAATGGAAGATGTCTGCATTCAGGAGCAAGGAAAAGCCCGGAAAAGCGTAACCGTTGCTTTTTATGTCTTTTTTAACATTTCAATAATCTTTTTCGATACTTCTATTCAATAATCTCTTGAATTCCGTCAATATATCATTTATGACACACAAAAGGCAGAGTTGAAAGATGTCATCATAAAACAAAAGGAGAAGATGAAATGAAAAGACTTGCGTTGAAATTTGTGGTTTTGTTCCTGTTTGTGTGGTGTGGCGCTGTGCAGGCTGCCGACGGAAGCAAATTTATTTTATTATCCAGTACGATCGGCCCGATTGATTCCGGTATTGTGAGCGCTTTGGAAGACCAGTTTGAAAAAGAAACGGGTATCCGTGTCCGTCATGTCGGTGCGGGAACCGGAGCCGCTCTCAAAATGGCCGAGAAAGGCCAGATTGACCTCGTCATGGCCCATGCCCAGTCTCTGGAAGAGAAGTTTATTGCAGACGGCTTTGGAACGGAGCGGATTCCCCTGATGTATAACGACTTTGTCATTGTTGGCCCGGCAAATGATCCCGCAGGGGTCAAGGGAGAAAAATCGGCAACAGAGTCTCTGAAAAAAATTGCCGCCAAAGGTGAAAAATTCATCAGCCGCGGCGACAAATCCGGAACGCATGTGGCCGAAATGGAGCTTTGGAAAAAAGCCGGCCTCAAACCCGAAGGCTCCTGGTATGTGATTTATGATAAAGGTTCGGAAGGCAATGCTCCTACGCTGAAATATACCGATGCCCAGGCATCCTATACCGTGATTGACCGGGCCACCTATTTGTCTCTCAAAGATCAGATCAAACTGGTGATTCTGGTGGAAGGCGACGAGGCGCTCCTGAACTTCATCTCCCTGATTCCGGTCAGCCAGGCCAAATTTCCCAAAGTCAATCATAAAGACACGATGAAGTTTGTTCAATGGGCGACATCCCCTAAAAAAGGGCAGTTAATCATCCGCGATTTCGGTAAGGACAAATACGGTTCTCCCTTGTTCTTCCCGAACTCCCGCGCATGGCAGAAAACCCATAAAAAATAAATAAATACAAAGGAGAAGAAGAATGAACAGATTCAAAAACAACAAGTATTGGATAACCTGGTTTGTTGCAGCAGCGCTCGTGATTCTTGGGGCCTCCGGTGTTTTTGCGGCTCCCAAACAGAAAAACTTGATTCTGGCGACCACCACCAGCACCCAGGATTCGGGACTGCTGGACAAGCTCATCCCGATTTTTGAAAAGAAAACAGGTTATTTTGTCAAGACCATCGCTGTCGGTTCCGGCGCGGCGATGAAGATGGGAGAAAAGGGTGAGGCGGATGTGCTGCTGGTTCACTCACCGGATGCGGAAAAGAAGTTTATGGATGGCGGATTCGGTTCCGACCGCCGTCTGGTCATGCATAATGACTTCATTATTGTCGGTCCGGCCGATGATTCTGCCAAAATCAAAGGGGTGAAGTCATCTGCTGAAGCACTGAAAATGATCGCCAAAGCCAATGCCCTGTTTCTGTCAAGAAGCGATAAATCCGGCACACATGCCAAGGAAATGAGCTTATGGAAAAAAGCAGGCATAGAACCCGTGGGGCAGAAGTGGTATCAGGAAACCGGTCTGGGTATGGGGGCGACGCTCAATGTGGCTTCCGAGAAAAAAGGTTACACGCTGGCTGACCGTGGCACCTATCTGGCCACGAAAAAGAATCTTGGTCTGGTGATTCTCAATGAAGGGGATGCGGCGCTTTTGAATATCTATCACGTCATTCAGGTGAACGCAGCCAAATGGCCCAAAGCAAACGCTCAGGGAGCCAAAGAATTCGCCGACTTTATGGTGGCCAGGACAACCCAGGATATTATCAAGACTTTTGGCGTCGATTCGTTCGGTTCTCCGCTTTTCTTCCCCGATGCGGGCAAAAAGGTTGAAGATCTGGGGAAATAGCCATTTGAGGTTTCTGTGGAATTAATTGTTCAGGGAATTGTCAAAGCTTTTGAATTGCTGATCAGCTTTGATCCCGAAGTTATGAGCATCACCTGGCTGTCCTTGAAAATCTCAGGGACAGCCACTTTCATCAGTCTTTTTATCGGCGTTTCTATCGGAACGACCGTCGCATTAACCGAATTTCCGGGAAAAAGGCTGGTCATCAGTATCATCAATACGGGGATGGGCCTTCCGCCTGTGGTGGTGGGTCTTTTTGTCACCATTATAATCTGGAGAAACGGGCCGCTGGGATTTCTCGAAATTCTTTACACGCCTTACGCCATGATTATCGCACAGGCCATCATCGCCACACCGATTGTCATGGGTATTTCTCTGGCTTCCATTCAGAATCTGCCCCCGAATCTCCGATTGCAGATTCTTTCTCTGGGGGCCAGCCGTCTGCAAATGGTCTGGGTTCTGGTCAAAGAATCGAAGCTGCCGCTTCTGGCCGCCGTCATGGCCGGTTTTGGAGGAGTGATCTCCGAAGTCGGTGCCTCCATCATGGTGGGTGGAAATATCAAGGGATATTCAAGGGTTTTGACGACCGCAACCGTCATGGAAACCGGCAAGGGAAATTTTGATATTGCCATTGCTCTGGGCGTTATTCTTCTGATTTTAGCATTTCTTGTCAATCTTCTTCTTACTCATGTTCAGCAAAGGCAGCATCCGCGATGAATTCTCTATTATCCATTCAGAATCTGCTGGTTCGGCGAGGCGGCGTGACCGTTTTGGATATTCCCGAGCTGAAAGTCGAAGATGGACGCATTCTTGCCCTGATTGGTCCCAACGGGGCAGGCAAATCCACGCTCCTTTTAACGCTTGCGGGATTGCTGAAGCCAAGCCAGGGAAAGCTTTTTTATAAGGGACAGCCGATTGAAACCAATGCCGACCGTTTCGATATGCGCCGTAGCGTATCCGTTGTTTTTCAGGAACCCTTGCTGCTCAATACCTCTGTTGAGAAAAATGTCGCATTAGGGTTAAATTTTCGCCATTGCAGCGCTGCGGAAATCAAATCCGGTGTTGAGGAATCTCTGGATTATTTTGGTATCCGCGGGCTGGCAGCTCGCTCGGCCAAAACCCTCTCCGGCGGAGAAGCCAAACGAGTGTCGCTGGCGCGCGCTTTTGCTTTGAAACCAAAGGTCATTTTGCTGGATGAGGCCTTCAACTCGCTTGATCCGCCCACGCGCGAAACGTTGATGGATGATCTGCGGAATATTCTGGAAACAACCAAAATTTCCGCCGTGATGGCTTTGCATGACCGTGAAGAAACGCTCCGTCTGGCCCAGGATGCGGCCGTGATGGTTGCCGGACAAATTGTGCAAGCGGGCGCCGTATCGGAGGTCTTCAACAAGCCGAATTCGCAATTTGTGGCCAGCTTTGTGGGCACGGAAACCATCCTGGAAGGCGAGGTGAAAAGCGCCCATTCCGGCATGCTGGAAATTGGCGTGAATGGAACCATGTTGAAAGCAACAGGGCATTTTGTGCCCGGCCAAAAAGTCTTTTGCTGCTTGAGACCGGAAAATATTATTGTTTCCAAGGTGTTACCTGAAAATACCAGCGCACGCAATGTTTTGGAGGCAAAAATTACCGGAAGTTCACGCCAGGCTTTCTTTTATAAATTGCATCTGAATTGCGGTTTTCCCCTGGTTGCTTATGTCACGGTGTCTTCTTGTGAAGAACTGGGTTTATGTGAGGAATCCATTGTGAAGGTTTCCTTTAAAGCCACATCTGTTCATGTGCTGAAG
>DAOLNX010000057.1:0-22185 GCA_035416785.1 Smithellaceae bacterium
CCAATTTTTGCTTTTCTTCTTGCGCCTGTTTTCGTTCTGTAATGTCAATCGCGACACTTACCAGGTGAGGAATGTCAAATATCGTAATAATATCAGCTGAATATAGAATATTGTACGGTTTGCCGGAGCGTGACTGAAAGATGATTTCCTCATCCAGAACGACTTTGCCGTTTTTCAGGGCTTGAATGACGCGGTTGCGCTCTTCCATATAAACCCAGATGCCGAGTTCGGCCGCTGTATGGCCGATGACTTCTTCCCTGGAATATTCCGTCATCTTCAAAAAGTGATCGCTGACGTCCAGAAAACGGCCGTCGAGAAGACTGGATAGCGTTCCGATAAACGGTCCAAGACGAAACGCCTTGGAAAATTTTTCTTCCGATTGCCGCAACTGTTTGTTGGCGAGGAAAAGATCATTTTGTGCCGCGACGAGACGGCTGTTGGTTTCATCCATGACCAAAATGGTGTGCTTGAGTTGCCGATTGACTACCTCCAGTTCGTTTTTTTGTTTCTGAATCGTCAATTCCGCCATTTTTCGCTCTGTCATGTCGCGGGAGATCCCCCGAAAGCCAACGGCGTTGCCGGATTTATCCCTGATCAGAGATATAGATATGTCGTGATAGGCTTTTTTGCCATTTTTCAGGATGACTTCTCCATAAGCGGATTGAACCGGCTTGCCGGTTTGATAGACTTGGCTGAAAAGGCGGTAGGTGCTTTTCGCGTTTTCCCGGTCCATGTACTGCCGGTTGTTCATCCCGATCATTTCTTTCCGACTGTAGCCCAGCATTTTGCATTCCGCATCGTTGACGAAGGTGAAATTTCCGGCCAGATCGACTTCATAATAACCTTCCTGGATGTTTTCCAGAATGTTACGGTATCTTTCTTCGCTCTGGTGGAGTTTTTCCTCGGATTGTCTGCGGTTGGTGATGTCGCGCATAATTCCTTTGAATCCGAGGATGTTGCCCATCCGGTCTTTCAAAAGAGAAACGGAACCTTCGATATACCGGGGGATACTGTCTTTTGTGGTGATCAGGCAAACAAATGCCGAGAGGGGATGTCCGGTTTTATAAATCTCGTTATATACGGAAAAAACTTTTTGCAATTCCGTCTCGTTGATGAAATTCCGGTAATTCATTCCCAGCAATTCTTCTCTGGGATAATGGAGAATGACACAAAGAGCATCATTGAAAAAGGTCATATTCCCGGCCACATCCGTTTCAAAATAACCCTCTTCGATGGTTTCCAGAATGGTCCGGTATTTTTCTTCACTCTCGCGCAAAGCCTCCTCGGCCTTTCTGCGTTTTGTGATATCCCTGGTTTCGCCAAGAAGAAGTGAAGGATTTCCTTTTTCGTTCCGGAGAATGCTGAAGGTGGTTTCCACCCACAATACATGTCCATCCCGATGAAGAGCTTCGTGTTCCAGAGTATGTTTGTGGACGACTGAAGACGGAGAGGCCAGCGCTTTGGGCATTTCCGCCTCAAAGGCATTTTTTACCTTTTGAAAAGATTCCGGCGGGAGAAGTTTTTTCAACGAATAATTCAGAATTTCATCGCAGGGATATCCGTATATTTTTTCTATGGAAGGGCTGACGTAGGTGGTTTTCAGCGTTTTGATGTCCATCAGCCAAACATGTTCCGTAATATTGTCGGCCAGAAGGCGATACTGTTCCTCGCTTTGTTTCAGCTGGTTTTCCAGTTTTTTTCGCCAGGTAACATCCGTGAAAAAAGCCACATTGCACGGCTTGCCGTCCAGAAGGATGGAGGTTGCGCTGATGTCTGCATAGAAAAGCGATCCGTCTTTACGCAAACAGGGGATCATCGGCGCACGGTTTTTTTGGTTTTGCGCCATGGCGTCAAAATCGGCCATCACCTGCGCCAGAGCATTTTCGGGATGAATATCCGAAACGCGAAGTCGTAATATTTCTTCTTCCGGGTATCCGAACATTTTGCACAGTGCGGGATTGGCATAAACAAATTGTTGATTGTCCAATTCGGCGGCTAAGATGCCTTGGGAGACACCTGTGAATAAAGCTTTGTATCGGGATTCCGTGTTTTGCAAATCCCGGATTTCCCGTTTCAATAACGCGATTTCTTCCAGCAGTTCCGATTGATTTCGGGAAGAATCTTTCATAGGCCGCCTTCCACGGATAGATTGCCAAGATTCGAAAAAAAGAATCATGATGCTTTTTCATGCCCGAATCCGTAATCTGACGCTAGCGGATACCTGGGAAAATGTCAAAAGAAAGTCGCAAAGGTTTGTTGGGCGATTCAGCGGACCAATTTCCGTTTGCCTCGTTTTCCGGCCTGTGTTAATGGTTGAAAAGGAGGATGCGGAATGTCCGAAAAATATGATTTGATTGTGATCGGAGGTGGGCCGGGAGGCACGGCGGCAGCTCGAAAAGCGGCGCAAAAGAAAAAAAAGGTTCTCATTATTGAAAAAGACGGCTGGGGGGGGACCTGTGCGCATCGCGGTTGTATTCCCACCAAGGCGCTGCTTTTCTGTAGCAGATTTTATGCGGATATGAAAAAGCTTCAACGTGTTGGCGTACAGGCAACCGGTGTGACGTTTGACTTTACGGCCATGCAGAAACATCAGCGGCAGATGGTCAGAGTGGCGTCTCTGGGCGCGCACAAGTCTCTGGTGGATGAGCAGGTGGAAACCCGGCAGGCAACGGCGGAAATTCTGTCCGCGCACCGTGTTCGACTTGTGGACCCAAACGGTCAAAGCCGGATCGAAACCACGCATCACACGCTGATTGCCTGGGGGTCGCAACCGCAAATCCCTCCGGATATCCGAACATCCGGGCGTATTCTCACCTCGGATGATGTGCCAGGTCTGACGGTCCTTCCTTCTTCCCTCATTATTGTGGGCGCAAGTTTTATCGGCGTCGAGTATGCCACGGTGTTTGCAGAACTTGGCGTCCGGGTTTTTCTGGTGGAGTTGCTGGACCGTATTTTGCCTCAGGAAGATGAGGAAGCCGCTGATTTTCTTCGTCAGGAACTGACGCGTCAGGGCATTACCGTTTTGACGTCCGTAAAATGGACAAGTCTTCGGGAAATGCCCGACCAAGTGGTGCTGAATATTAAAAATAATAATGAAAATATGGAGATAGAAGCATCGATGGCTCTGCTTTGCACGGGTCGGAAACCAGTGCTGGACGTGTGCAAACTCAATGAACTGGGAATCCACTATACGAATGCCGGAATATCCGTCGATGAAAGGATGGCAACCAGTGTTCCCGGTATTTATGCCGCGGGCGATGTTACCGGCGGCATGATGCTGGCTCACCGTGCGGCAAAACAGGCCGAAGCTGCCGTAGAGGGCATGTTCGGCGGCGAGGATCGATACAATGAAAGACATATTCCGTCGGTGGTATATAGTCATCCGCAGATTGCGCGTGTAGGCTTGACGGAAGACCACGCCCGGAAAGAAGGCATGGAGGTTGAAGTTTTCAGATCCAGTTACGGGTCCAATATCATGGCCAGGACCGGGCTTGCGGGGCAGGGGTTTGCCAAGACCATTTTTTATCGAAACACCATTATGGGTGCGGTGATCGCCGGCGATTCCGCCGCGGAGCTGATTTTGCCTTTGGCTCTGGCGGTATCTGCTCAACTGACGAGACGACAAATGCGTTCCTGGGTCATTCCCCATCCGACGCTTGGAGAAATATTGACGACGCATATTGAAGACTAGAAATACTCATGGGAAGGAGTTGTAGAATATGCAAAAGACAGCCGCAGAAAGAAACGAGGGAGTAAGTTACAAAACACTGGGTTTATCGAACACGCGGGAAATGTTTCAGAGGGCGTTTGAAGGAAAATATGCCGTTCCCGCTTACAATTTTAATAACATGGAGCAGCTCCAGGCCATCATCACTGCCTGTGTGCAGACAGAATCCCCTGTAATATTGCAGGTATCCAGCGGCGCCCGGAATTATGCCGATCAGACGCTTCTTCAGTACCTGGCGCAGGGAGCTGTTGCTCTTGCCCGAAAAATGGGAGGCAAAATTCCGATAGCGCTTCATCTGGATCATGGGGACAGTTTTGATTTGGCAAAATCCTGTATCGACAGCGGTTTTTCTTCCGTTATGATCGATGGATCGCATCTTCCTTTTGAGGAGAACATTGCCATGTCCAGGAGAGTTGTGGAATATGCGCATCCGCTGGAGGTAACGGTGGAAGCTGAACTGGGCGTGCTGGCCGGAATCGAGGATGAGATTTCCTCCGACCGGTCGCACTACACGAATCCCAATGATGTCGAGGAGTTTGTTCGAAAAACAGGCGTGGACAGTTTGGCGATCTCCATTGGAACCAGTCACGGCGCGTTCAAGTTTAAACCCAAGGATTGTACGCTCAATGCGGAAGGCGTTCTGGTTCCACCGATGCTTCGTTTTGATATTCTTGAAGAAATTGAAAAGCGTCTTCCCGGTTTTCCCATCGTGTTGCATGGAGCGTCATCCGTTGTTCCGAGGTATGTTCAGATGATCAATCAATACGGCGGCAGACTGGAGGCGGCCATCGGGATTCCGGAGGAACAGCTTCGTCGTGCCGCGGAAAGCGCCGTATGCAAGATTAACATCGATAGCGACGGACGTCTGGCCATGACGGCGGTGATCCGTAAAGTGTTTGCCGAGAAACCTGGTGAATTTGATCCCCGCAAGTATCTCGGGCCGGCGCGCGCCGAGTTGATCGAGCTGATCAAACATAAAAATATGCATGTCCTGGGAAGCGCCGGACGGTATTTGGGTTCTTCATGTTCCTGAATTGATGATGGAAATATGCTTCATTGAGGCTTCGAGGAAATTATGTTATTATCTAATCAATATGTCAGTGGCCGTTTTGCGCCACGGTTGATTGGTGATCCGGTTTTTTAAAACGTGAATGAAATTCATGAACGAGGGCAAAAAAAGGAGGCAGCATATGAAAAGAAAGAAATGGTTGTTCTGTTTGGCAGGTTTCGTGGCGATAGCCGTTTTCCTTGCGTTTGCGCCGGCGGTGCGGGCGCAAAACGTCACGGATGCGCAAATCGCCTCGGCGATCAAGGGAGGTCAGAAGTATCTTTATGACAATTTTCATGACAATGGCGACGGGACGGGTTATTTCGGCACAAGTGGCTATACGTTAGCCTCGACGGCGTCCGCGGTCTCGGCGCTGCTGGAAACGGGGACTTACAGCGATCCGGCTTATAAAGCCATTATTGACAAGGCGATCGCTTATATCAAGTCCGGCACGAACAATTTCATCAAACCAGACGGTTCAATTTACGAGAGCAATGTGACCTATGAAACGGGCATTGCTCTGACGGCGCTTGCTTTGTACGGCCAGGCGACCAGTCAGGATGCCGCCTACAGGACCATTGTTCAAAATGCCATCAATTTTTTAATTGGTTGTCAGAACACGGATGAAGCCTATAATACTTTTGGCGGCTGGGGGTATGACGGATCTTACAAAACCGGTTCCTGGGCGGATATGTCCAATACTCAGTTCGCCGTGATGGGATTGTTTTACGGTTCCCGGTATCTCGGGCTGGCCATCAAGGGACAGGTTTGGGCGACAAACCTCCTCAAGTTTGTCAAGGCCTGTCAGATGCCGGATGGTTCCATCAATTACATGCCGGTTGGTTCCGGCTATAATTATGTCAGCAAGCAAACCGGCGGCGGTTTGTGGTGTCTGGCTATGATTGACGAGGCGGCGCTCGGCGCCGGAACGGTGGCGCAGAAAGCTATTGATTGGTACAATACCAATTACAATGCCTCCGTTTCCGACGGCACATTTGTCAATGGCTGGGAAGATTCTTACTACGGCAACTTTGCTTGGGCCAAGGCTCTGACGGCGGTAGTCGGCACGGCAAATAAAGTCGGTGATCACAACTGGGTACAGGATTTGAAAAACCATTTCTGGAACCGGATCAGCACGGCAAAACCCCCTGTGCCGCAGACGAACCCCGTGACGCCCTGTGGATGGGAAAACAGTGGTTCTGGCGATTATCAAACGGTGGTCATGAACGCCGCCTGGGTAGTGACAAGCTTGTCTTTTGCGGATCCGTCAACGGAAAGCACGCAGAAACTGATCCCGGAACGACCTGACACGGACACGCCTCCCGCGAATCAAGGTCTTGTCACGCTTGAGTCATCCGGTGGGGTTACCATTTCCAAGGCGGAAAGAGGTCTGATCAATCAGGCGAAAAAAGCAACCGAAGTGATTTTGCCAATTGGTTCCGTTAATTTTACACTCAACAACATCAAGCCTGCCGGAGGAAAAGCGGTATTAAAAATTATACCGCCTGCCGGTGCTCTGGATCCGAACAATCCCGACGGTTTTATCAACAAGGATGGGACGATTAAGAAAGGTTTAAACTGGTTCAAGATTTCGTCGGGATACTGGAAGGGCATGGCGAGCGTTCCGATCAAGCTGGTTCCGGAAGGAGGCCCCTATAAAGCTATCGAGGTGACGCTGACGGATGGTGGTCCGGAAGATGCGGATGGCGTTGCCAATGGGAAGATTGTCGATCCCGGCGCGCCGGGTGCAGGAGCGGGCGCAGGAGGCGATACGGTAAGCGCAGGCGGTAGCGGTGGTTGCTTTATTGCTACGGCGGCTTACGGTAGCTATATGGCTGACGATGTCATGACGCTCAGAGACTTCCGCGACAGACATCTTCTGACGAATGCCGTGGGCAGGGCTTTTGTGGCGTTTTATTATACAGTATCCCCGCCGCTTGCTGATTTTATTGCAAAACATGATGTCCTGAGAGCGCTGACCAGATTATCCCTGATGCCGGTTGTGGCGGGCGTCAAACATCCGGGTGCGGCCCTGCTGCTCTTCGGCGGATTCTTGATGGCTGGTGCGGGCGTGATCATCTACAGGAGGAGAAAAGAAAACTAAAGAATTCTATGACTTTGATCAAAGGGGAGGCATGGCCTCCCCTTTTTTTGGGGGGGGATTCCCGAATTAGTTGTTCACGCTGCGAACAGAACGGAACCCGAAGTAGGGGGCGGTATAGGTCGGCACGCGGAACATGCGCTCGTAACAGGCAAGATAACGGCTGCCGTAAGTGTAGCCCCCGCCGCGTCTTATTCTGGTGTTTTTGGCCGATGAAGCAGGACCGTGCGGGTCGGTTGCGCCCCATGCCGCCCAGTTGGCGTAGGCATTGGTTTCTTCGTTGCCCCAGTCCCATGTCCACTCAAAAAGATTGCCGGCCATATCATAGAGTCCATAGGTGTTTGGCGGATAAAGACCGACCGAAACCGCACGGCCCATATTATAGTTTGCTTTGTCTGCGCTCAAATCGTTGCCCCATGGATAGCGCAACCCATCCACTCCGCCGCGGGCGGCTTTTTCCCATTCTGCCTCGGTGGGCAGACGGTAACCGTTGGCATTCCACTTAACCATGTTGTCCGCGATATCGGTTCGTCCGGTGCGATAAACGGTGGTCTGCGCGGCGTCCGTGTAGTAAACAGGCGTTTTTCCCTCTTTTTCAGAGCGTGCATTCAACCATTTGACCGCATCATACCAGCTCACCATGGAAACGGGCATATTGGTGCCCATGTCGTGAGATCCGTTTTTTCCCGTGCTGTCAAACGTATAGACATTGGCGCCACGGGCGGGATCCACTGCCCAATCGTAAACCTCTTTCCAGAAATGGTACAAAGTCTCGTACCGGTCCATGTAAAATTCGCTGATAGTGAGGGTATGAACCGGCAAAGCATAGGAAACACCGTCGAGATGGTCTCCCATTTGAAAAGCTCCGGCGGCGATTTTGATCATGGCATTCACCGGTGCCGGCCCGGCGATGGGTGTGGCTGAAACCACGGACGATTCGGCGCTTTCACCGTTTCCATTGACCGCCGTCACGACAAAGAAGTAAGCCGTTTTGTTGGTCAGGGACGTCACGTCGGTTGCAACCGTTGCCGGTTGCGGCGCGACCGGGACATATTGGACTTTTGTTCCGTAAGTCTTTGAAACATAGATCTCTTTTGCGTAGTAAATGTGATAGGAAGATGCCCCGGCTACGGAGTTCCATGACAGACGAACACGGCCGTCATTTTCCACCGCCTGAACACTGGTTGGGGTGGCCGGAGGAGGACTGTTTTGTGTTGTGCAGCTGACTTCAAAAGAGGCTACGCTCTCCCCGTTGGCGTTTTGGGCCGTCACGACAAAATAGTAGGTGGTGTTGTTGGTCAGCCCGTTGATGTTTTGAGGGCTTACGGCGTTGGGCCAGGAAAACGCCGCCTTTTCTTTTGAAATTTGAGGGACCGTGTCATAGTAAATGATATAGGAGACGGCGTTTGCCGATGCGCTCCAGGTCAGTTGCATGGTGCCGGGACCGGTCGTTGCCGCGGTAACATTTGTCGGGGCGGCTGGCGGCGGCGTTGCCACGGGAGTTGCCGAAACCTCTTTGGAAATATCGCTTTCCGTTCCCGTTGGACCGAGGGAGGTCACGACAAAATAGTATTTGACGCCATTTTGGAGATTTCTTTCGATATGGCCGTCGTGAACGTCCCGAACAACTGTCTCGAAGGTGGTTTTGGTGACGCCAGCTTTGGTTGAATAGTAGATATTGTAGGAAGAGGCATCGGTTACTGGTGTCCAACTCAATGTGACTCTTGCGTTTCCGGGATCGGCAATGATTTGATGCGGAGGGGTCATGGCGATCATCAGCGCATTCAGGCCGCCGGATGAGCCGCATCCGAAAAGGCTGCCGACCGTGAGAAACAGGAAAAAGCAAAACAAGGATAAGATATTGTTTTTAATGATTATTTTGTTTATGATGGGATTTGTTTGACGGAAATCCATTCGTCCACACTCCTTTTAATGGTCTGGCAGAGGTGTTTATTTGAGCCTTTTATCCATTCCGGTAAAGCCGCAATCCGGCGCATAACAAGTCACATTCAGAAACTCGCACTTTTGCCCGCAGACGGGGCAGGTTTCCGGAGGGGTGTTTTGAACGACGGTGTTGCCGCAGTGGCTGCATTTCCAAGTGTTTTCGGGAAGGGAGGCATTTTCTTTTGTCATGATTTTATCCTTTCATTGAAATGATGGGTAAAACTATCATAAAAACGCGCTGAAGTGCGAGTTTTTTTCCCGAACGAATCTGCTTGAATTAAATGGCAAATTTCGGTAAGCATGCGTATTCTTTCCGGCAGGAGGATCCAAATGGCCAAAGGAAAAATAAGAAGTGATTTTGATGGCTTGACCATTCTGGGGCAGGGAACGAAACCGGTTCGCCGGCTCGAGACCTTTCCTAATTCCACCAAGCGGGATTATACCGTCACCCTTTCCACAATGGAGTTTACCTGTGTCTGCCCAAAAACCGGCCAGCCGGATTTTGCCGAAATCACCATCCAGTATATTCCAGACAAAAAAATTGTCGAATCGAAATCCCTCAAATTATATCTTTGGTCTTTTCGGGAGGAGGGCGTTTTTCATGAACATGTCACCAATACCATTTTGGACGACCTGGTGGCTGCTGTAGAACCCCGCTGGTGCAGGGTGAATGCCCGGTTTGCCCCGCGCGGCGGCATTGCCATTGATGTGGATGCAGAATACAAAAAAGATAAATTGAAATGAAGGAGATATGAAAGGATCCTATGCCAAGACGAAACGACATCCAGAAAGTGCTCATTATCGGCTCCGGCCCGATTGTTATCGGCCAAGCCTGCGAATTTGATTATTCCGGAACACAGGCGTGTAAGGCGCTGCGCAAACTCGGTTATCAGATCGTGCTGGTCAACTCCAATCCGGCCACGATCATGACCGACCCGGGGATGGCGGATGTCACCTATATTGAGCCGCTCAATGCCCAAACGATTACGGAAATCATTGAAAATGAAAAACCGGACGCCATTTTGCCCAATTTAGGCGGACAGACCGGTTTAAATCTGACTTCGGAATTGCACAAGCTAGGTGTTTTGGAAAAACACAATGTCAAAGTGATCGGTGTGCAGGTGGATGCCATTGAACGGGGGGAAGACCGGATTGCCTTTAAGGAAGCCATGAAAAAGCTGGGCATTGACATGCCCAGAAGCGAACCGGCGACCTCTGTTGAAGAAGCGGAAAAAATTGCGGCTGAAATGGGATATCCGGTGGTGATCCGGCCTGCGTATACGATGGGCGGGACGGGCGGTGGCATCGTCTATAACCTGGAAGAACTCAGACTGATCGCCAGCCGGGGGATTTCGGCCAGTCTGATCGGTCAGATTTTGATTGAAGAGTCCGTCATCGGATGGGAAGAGCTGGAGCTGGAAGTCGTCCGGGACGCCAACAACAATATGATTACCGTCTGCTTCATTGAAAATGTCGATCCGATGGGTGTGCACACCGGAGACTCTTACTGCACTGCGCCCATGCTGACCATTTCCGAGGATTTGCAGAAGCGTCTCCAGAAATATTCCTATGATATTGTCGAAGCCATTCAGGTCATTGGCGGCACCAATGTCCAGTTTGCTCATGATCCGAAAACGGACCGGGTTGTGGTCATTGAAATTAATCCGCGCACCTCGCGATCATCCGCTTTGGCTTCCAAGGCAACCGGTTTTCCCATTGCGCTCATTTCGTCCATTCTGGCCGCGGGGGTCACCATGGACGAAATTCCCTACTGGCGTGACGGGTCGCTGGAAAAATATTCGCCTTCGGGAGATTATGTCGTCGTCAAATTCGCCCGCTGGGATTTCGAGAAATTCCCTGGTGCAGTGGACAAACTCGGTACGCAGATGCGCGCCGTCGGTGAGGTCATGAGCATCGGCAAAAATTATAAGGAAGCACTGCAAAAAGCCATCCGCTCTCTGGAAAAAAAGCGCTATGGTCTTGGATTTGCAAAGGATTTCAATGAAAGGCCGCTTGCGGATCTTTTAGAAATGCTTTCCGAGCCGACCAGCGAGCGGCAGTTCATCCTGTATGAAGCCTTGCGTAAAGGCGCAACGGTGGATGCGTTACATGCCAAAACCTATATCAAAAAATGGTTTATCGAGCAGATGAAGGAACTGGTGGAACTGGAAGAAGAAATTCTGGCCTTCCGGGGGAAGGAGCTGCCGGATGCGCTCCTGATCCGGGCGAAAAAGGACGGATTTGCCGATCGCTATCTTGCGCAGATTCTTCATCGGCCGGAAGAAGATATCCGCAGACAACGTCTTGCCGCGGGGATAACCGAGACCTGGGATGCTGTGCCGGTGAGCGGTGTGGAAAATGCCGCCTACTATTATTCAACCTACAACGCGCCGGACAAAGTCGGGGTGAGCGAGAAAAGGAAAATCATGGTGCTGGGCGGCGGTCCCAACCGCATCGGACAGGGCATTGAATTTGACTATTGCTGTGTTCACGCGGCGTTTGCCTTACGGGATGAAGGAGTGGAATCCATCATGGTCAACTGCAACCCGGAAACCGTGTCCACCGACTACGACACGTCCGACAAGCTTTATTTTGAACCTCTCACCGTTGAGGATGTATTAAGCATCTATGAGAAAGAAAAGCCCGAAGGCGTGATTGTGCAGTTCGGCGGTCAGACGCCGCTCAACATTGCGGCGGATCTGTCAAAAGCGGGCGTGAAGATTATCGGCACGTCGCCGGAAACCATCGATCTGGCGGAAGACCGTGACCGTTTCCGTGCGATGATGGATAAACTGGGGATTCCGATGCCCAAATCCGGCATGGCGGCCCATCTTTCGGAAGCGTTGAAAATTGCAGGTGAAATTGGTTATCCGCTGATGGTTCGTCCCTCTTACGTTTTGGGCGGGCGGGGCATGGAGGTTGTGCATGATGAAGACATGCTTCGCCGTTATGTGATGAACGCGGTTGATGTCACGCCGGACAGACCGATTCTCATCGATAAATTTCTGGAGAATGCCATTGAAGCGGAAGCAGATGCGATCTCCGACGGTAAAGATGTCTTCGTACCCGCAGTGATGGAACATATTGAACTTGCCGGTGTTCATTCCGGCGATTCCGCTTGCGCAATTCCGCCGATCAGTATTCCAGCCCGCCATATCGACACGATCAATGACTATACGAAAAAGATCGCCGTGGAATTCGGCGTGATCGGCCTGATGAATATTCAGTATGCCATCGCCGATGATGTCGTGTATATTCTGGAAGCCAATCCGCGTGCTTCGCGCACCGTGCCTTTGGTTTCCAAAGTCTGCAACATTTCCATGGCCCGACTGGCGACGCAGATGATGCTGGGCAAAAAATTGAAGGATTTGAATCTCAAAAACAGGGCATTCCGACACTATGGCGTGAAGGAAGCGGTTTTTCCCTTCAACATGTACCAGGAGGTTGATCCGATTCTGGGACCGGAAATGCGTTCCACAGGTGAAGTGTTGGGCTTGGCGGATTCTTTCGGCTTGGCTTACTACAAATCTCAGGAAGCCACCGGGCAGAGTTTGCCATCCGAAGGAAAAGTGCTCATCACGGTGGAAGGAAAAGACAAAAGCGGCGTTCTGGAAGTTGCCCGTTCTTTTGTGAACATCGGATTCAAAATTCTTGCTTCGGAGGGCACCCATAAGTTCTTTGCCGAGCATAATATTGCCTCGGAACGGATTTTAAAAATGCATGAGGGACGGCCCAATATTGTGGATGCCATTAAAAATGGCGAAATCCAGCTCGTGATCAACACGCCTGCAGGCAGGCTCAGCAAATATGATGATTCCTATATTCGCAAAGCGGCCATCAAGTATAAGATTCCCTATATTACCACCGTGGCGGCGGCGGTGGCGGCGGTCAAAGGCATTGCCGCATGCCGTCAGGGACACGGTCGGGCGAAGTCGCTGCAAAGCTACCATGCGGAAATTTTTTGAAAAATTGATCAATATGGAAATATTGTAGTGGTAGATAATTTTTTGGGTGTTCAGGGAAATGAACAGGGAACGGATTAAAAAAGAAGTGGCTGGACGGTTTGATCAGTTGGTTGCGGCCATGAATCAAAAGGATGTCCGTGCCTGGTCGAAGTTTTACAGCCAGGATCATTTCTTGTCGGCCATTGCCGGTACTGATTATTATGGCGAGCGGTCTGATTGGACCAGCGCCGTTTCCGACTTTTTCGCGAAAAGACAAAGTCAGTCCCTGAATCCATCCTTTGTGGCCGTGAAACCCCTGACTTCGGATCTGGCCCTTCTGACGAGCGAAGAAAAGACGAAAATGCACATGACTTCCGGGCAGGAACTTGCTTTCCGTCACGTTTTCAGCATGATCTGGAAAAGAGAAACGGAAGGCTGGGAAATTCTCCATTCTCACGAATCCTGGGAGGAAGAGAAGATCAGCGAAACTGCAGCCGAACGTTCTACCCTGACGGACAGCGCCGGTGTGACAGGTATGGTGACCAAGGTTTTTGTCGATGCCAAGGGTTTTGTGCTGTTTTCCTGTCCGAATTGTAATAAAGTGAAAAAAGAACAGGCTGATTCCTATAAGGGTGCCGGCGGGCCGGTAAAAATCGTTTGCCAGTGCGGCCAAGCTTATGATGTGGGAATTGAATTTCGAAGGGTGATCCGCAAGATGGCGAGAATTGACGGCATGTATTTTCATGCGTCAAATTCCGGCGTCTGGGGGAAAATGGTTGTGAAAAACATTTCTCTGCACGGATGCGGCTTCGAAACGCTGAAAGCAAACCCGTTTCAGCCTGAAGATGAAATGAGAATGGAATTTCATTTGGATGACGCAAAACAAACACTGATTAAGAAAAGGGCTCTGGTTCGTTCTGTGGATGAAAAATACGTCGGTTGCCAGTTTATCGAGAAGGGCAACGAATTTGATCCGGAACTGGGGTTTTATCTAAGAAAACTATAATTCATTTTTGATGAGGACGGACCCGATCCGAAATCCGGAAGGGTCAAAAAAGAGGGATGCCGGTAGGGATTGTCTGCCCCGGCATTTGGTTTTGTCCATGTTCTTGCATGAAATCAAGAACATGGGTTGGTTTGCCGATTGAATCCAGAAATGAGGAGTTAAAGATGAAAAATCGCTTTTGTTTACTCTTATTGACCATGAGTTTTTTGATTCTGTCTTGTACGGCTACGTACAAAACGCAATCCAATTTAAGCCTGGGAGCTTTGGCGGGAAAAAATCCGGTTGCCCTGCTTCCCTTGGTGAATCTGACGTCTTATCCAAATGCCGGTCGGATTGTTGGAGATATTCTGGCTACGGAACTTTATGCCCGCTCTGAAATTCAGCTTCTGGAAAGGACGGAAATGCTTGAAAAACTGCAAGGCGGCTCCAGAGATATTGAAGCAGTGGTGGATAATGCGTCGGCTGTCAAACTCGCTCAAAAGCTGGGTGCGCAGACGGTGGTTTTCGGTTCCGTCTCCGAATTCCGTTACAAGCGGGGGCTGGATGAAGAGCCGGCCGTCGGCATCAATTTGCGTCTTCTGGATGTGGAACAAAACCGGGTTCTCTGGGCGGGAAGCATCTCCGCCACCAGCAACTGCTTCTTCATGTGCCGCGATTCTCTTAATTATCTGACGCAGCAGAAATGCGCCGAACTGATAGACGGCATGGTGGGGGAAATGAAGAAGGGGAAACGCTGAAGTGGATTTCCGGACACTGTCTTGGGCCGAGGGCGGGTGTGGGGTTGTGCTCATCGTCTTGGTGCTGGCGGCGGTCATCCTGATTTTTTTTATATCCGGACAAACAAAGGCTGCGCAAGGCCCGATTCGCAACTGGGTGTGTTATTACGGCACACAAGAGAAACCGGAGGCTTACAACCGGTTTGATCTTGTGGTTTTGGACGGTTTTACTTCTCCTGTTCCAGCCCATCCAGGTGACGGAAAGCCCTTGCTTCTGGGCTATGTCAGTGTTGGAGAAGTCGCGGAGTCTGCTCCATACTGGGACACGGTCAGAAACAAGTCCTTTCTGGTGAAAAAAAACGACACCTGGCAGTCCTGGATCGTTGATCTGAGAGACAGGCAATGGCAGACGCTGCTTTTGGAAAGATTGATGCCTGCCGTTGCTGCGCGCGGATTTGACGGTTTTTTTCTGGATACGCTGGATTCCGTCCTTTTTCTGGCCCATGGCAGGCAAGGAGCGGATTTTGCAGGCATGGATGAAGCGGCGATAGCTTTTGTGAAAAAACTACGCAAGCAGTATCCGGAAAAATTGATTGCCGTAAACCGGGGGCTACCGATTCTCGCAAAAATTGCACCGTACATTGATTATATCGTCATCGAAAATTTGTACAGTCAATGCCATAAGGAAAAAGGATGTCATCGTGTGGACGAGGCAACGCAGAATGTTCTGCTGGAGCAGGTGTCGTCTGGACTGAGGGGAACTTCCGGCGTAACGGTTTTGACGATTGATTATGCGTCTCCCTCACAAGAGGTGCTGGCGCGTGAAGCGATTGCCTATTCGCGAAAAAAAGGATTTGTTCCGTATGTCGGCTCGTATCTGCTGGATGAAATATTTTTTTATACCCTGGAGAAATAGCCTGTTTTGGTTTGTGGTTCTGGTGAATCTGATTCCCTGGACAGCGGGCGCGGCGATTGCGGAGGTAGAGATTTCCCGAAATGTTCTGGTGCTCTACGATTCCCGAAGCGGACAAAATCCGACCGCAAATGTTGTTTTTCGCGGATTCCAGACGGCATTGAATTATTATGGCGTTCTGACGGATTACCAGGATGTGAATGTTCTTCCCCTGCCTGACGATCGGCAAATGAAGAAGTATCTGGGCGTCATCTCTGCTTGTGAAAAGATCAATTCCACTGCGGCCCCTTTTTTCCTGACCTGGCTTGTGCACCAGTTTGATCAGGGACGCCGGGTTGTGCTCCTGGGCAATTTGAATGTTGAAGGGGAGATCAGCCGTTCGATGAGTGCCTCCAGAGAAAAAATTTATGCCCGGTTGGGTCTTGTTCACAAAGGAGGCTATCTGGTGAATCCCTCGGTTTGCCGCTACCATTATAAAGACGCAAAAATGGTCGAATTTGAACGGAAATATCCAATCCTGCCTCCTGTTTATGAGCAGATTACCGTATCGGACCGGTCGGTAAAAAGTCATCTGATGCTGGACAGAACCGATCGAAAGAATTCCATAAGCGCTATGATTATTACAGGCAAAAGAGGGGGGTTTGCCCATCAGGGATACATTTTCTGGATGACGCCTGAGCGTGTCCGAAAACTCTGGTATCTGAACCCTTTTCTGTTTATGGAGTTGTCCCTCGGATTGTCGGGCCGTCCCGTTCCCGACCCGACAACCTTGAACGGTGCGCGCATCGGTTTTTCCCATGTTGATGCCGACGGTTTTGGAGACCCTTCCAGAATCGGCCGGAATCAGACCTGCGCGGAATTGATGCGCGACCAGATTTTCAAGCGTTATCCGTTTCCGATTACCTCTTCTGTGATTGTCGCGGAAGTGGATCCGAAGACGGCCAAAACAAAGCGACACGCGAAAACTGCAGCGGATATTTTCAAACTGCCGAATATCGAGCCTGCATCTCATTCTTTTTCTCATCCGTTTTACTGGTCCAGAGAGTCTCTGAACCGCCATCGTTATGACGACCGTCTTGCATTCAGAATTCCCGGTTATACCTTTGATGAGCGGGCGGAACTTGATGGATCCGTAGCGTATATTTCCAGAAATCTCTCTCCGCCGGACAAGCCCTGTCGCGTCTTTCTGTGGACGGGAGAGTGCCGTCCGACGGAAAGGCAGATCGCCCGGCTCGATCAGCTGGGGGTCTTCAATATCAACGGAGGCGATACGGTTTATGATGATTCGGAAAAATCTCTTTTCACGGTGTCTCCGCTTTACCGTCAGGTTGGAGCGCGGACGCAGTTTTTTATCGGTCAAGCCAACGACAACATCCTGACGGAGAGTTTGAGCGGTCCTCTTTACGGATACAGGAATATTATCACCACCATGGAACGGACGGACAAGCCGCGGCGCCTGAAACCCGTGAATGTCTATTACCATTTTTTCAGCGCCACCAAGCAGGCCCAGCTCCGGGCCGTGATGGATGTGTATGAATGGGCCTTAAAGCAGGATCTGGCGCTGATGTTCACTTCCGAATATGTGCGGGTCATGCAGGGGTACATGGCGGCCAAAACCGCCAGCAGCGGAACCAGGCGTTTTACGATCACCCATTATGGCGATTGCCTGACGATGCGTTTTCCTGCTGGAACCCCTGCTCCGGATCTTGTCCGATCGGAAAACGTCATCGGGTATCATCGTCTGCCCCAGGGCTTGTTCATCTCTCTATTATCCGGCTCATCCCGGGCAGTCATTGTGCTGGGGGACGCCAACAGCCGGCCGGCCGGCGCCTATATCCGGAAAGCAACGGGATTTGTAACTCGCTTTCAGGCGGACAAACAAGGTATCGAGATGAAGTATCGCGGTTTCGGCGACGGTCATCTGGAAATCGGCGGTCTTGAAGCCGGAAAAACCTATAGGGTTTCGGGTTCCGGAATGCGTGGTGGAAGCGAAATCGAGGCAAACGGGCAGGGGGTGCTGGATGTACGGGGTGTGAAAAGCGGGTTACTGGAGATTAAACGCAGGTGAAGGTTCATATTCTGAAAATATTGGCTTTCATTGTCGCCATTCTTGCGGGAACCATTGTGGTTTTTCCCGGACGGCAGGCGCTGGTGTCCTATTTTATAAAAACGGGTGAGGGCCAGGAAGCACGGAAAATTCTTCAGGAACTTCAGAAGAAAAAACCGGAGGATCCGGCGTTGTTTTTGCTCTCCGCCGAGACTTATCAGACGGAAGGTCGTCCGGATTTGTCCATTGAAGAATTGAAAAAGGCACTCAAACTGGCTCCGAACAATCTGACGCTTCTGGTCAAGCTGGCGGAGTATTACGAACTCAACCGGCAGCCGGATGAGGCTCTTGTTGCGTGGGAGAAAGTGCGAAAGATTCAGCCGGACCATTCCAAGGCGCTGGTCCGACTGATCGAGCTTTATCGCTATCGGGGGGAAACCGCCAAAGAAGCCCGGATGGCTGCGCATCTTCTATCTATGGAATCACAAGCCCCGAAAAAGCCTTACAAGCATTCTCCGCTTGCAGACATGATGACGGAGACCCTGCATACGATTTCGATCCGCAGGGGAGCTTCTTCCAACGACGATCTGCGGGCGGCGGCCATTGCCGGATTAAGTGCGGAACGGATGATGTATATCGGAGATCTGGAGTCGGGGGTGGACGACCGCGAAGCCAGACAGTCGATTGTCGCCGACTGCCTGGAATATTTGAGCGAAGGAGGGTTTTCAGACGAGGGAATTCGGTTTGCGCAAAAAGCGGACGAACGTCTTGGACTTGGCGTTGAAAGCAGAAGAAAAATGTCCGAATTACTGCGATATTCGGGAAAGCAAACGCAAGCCCTGGCGTTATTGCAGCAAGTGACGGCCGTCCAGCCGGGCAATCTTTGGGCCTGGCAACAAAAGGCGGAAATATTGCTGGAACAGGGGCAGCAGCTGGAAGCGCTGGCCGCGATGGAAAAGATATTATTGCTGAATCCGAAAGAGAAAAGCATTCGTGAACGGATGGCTGAAATTCATGTCGCCCTGGGCAACCTACCGAAAGCTTTTCATCATTACAAGGAACTGGAAACGTTTCCGCAGAAGAGCCTCTCTTCCGTCCGGGAAAAAGCGGCTTTGCGACAACTTCTGGCGGCGGCCGAAGCGACGGGAAACAAGGAAATCATAACCATGGCGGCCGGATTTGCCCTGGATTTGTATCCGCGCGATATGGAGGTGATGGCGGCCTCGGCCAAACTTTATCTTGCCGCTGACCGTTTAGCCGATGCGTATCCGCTTTTTTTCAAAGTGGCTTCAGCCGGAAGAACAAGGGAAAATGTTCTAAAAATGTTGGAAGTTGCGCGATTTACGGGGCGTGCTGATTTCATGGTGCAGGCGGCGGGTCTGGCGCAAAAAACCTATTTTGCTGATCCGGAAATCGGTCCGGCGACTGCGGAAATTCTGGCGGGACACAACAGACTTCCGGAAGCGGCGGCTGCGTATTCGGCTTATCTGCGAAAAAACCAGCGTGACACGAAGGTTCTTTTTCGATTGACGGAAATCTACGAATGGATGAACCATCCCTCGGCTGCTTACCTTTTGCTCAAGCCCCTGGCGGATCAAAATCGCCTGGACAAGTCTTTGCTGATACGGGCGGCGCGCCTGGCGGAGGCGGCAGGGAAAAACACAGAGGCCTTCAGCATTGTCCAGCGCCTTTCTCGCACTTATCCGCGGGAAGGCAGATTCAAGGCGGACATGGCCAGGTTGGCTGCCTGGAGCAACCAGCCGCAAATTGCGGCGGGCATTCTGGCGGAAATCTCAGACGAAGACCGCGAAAGCTATGAAAAGGCGCTGGCGGCCGGAAATGCCTTTGTGGAAGCGGACCAGACGAAAAAAGCTTTGCCCTATCTGGAAAGGGCGATTGCGCTTCGGCCCGATAATGTCGATTTAAGACGCTCTCTGGTGAAATATTACGGTTGGACCGGGCTAAGGCGGAAGCAGGTGGAAAACCTTTTCGCTCTTGAAAAAAAAGGGGCGCTGCAGAAACAAGAAAAGATCATGCTGGCGGAGGTTTATCTCCAGAGACGCCAGGGAAGCCAGGCACTGGAACTGCTGGAACATGTGGAAAAGGAGAGGGCTTTACCGTATCGGGAAGGCATGATGCTGACGCAGGCCTATTTCCTGTCGGGACAGGAGGCCGCGGCGGACAGAATTTTTCGTAGACTGGCGGGTGAAAATGCCCGAAATTCCAGGCTTCTGGCAGAATTGGGGAATCAGGCCCTTGGTTTGAAACGCACGGATATCGCTCTGGAATTTTATGAAAGCGCCCTGCGCATTCATCCGAAAAATACCGCTGCTCTCAAGCGAAGCGCGCAGATTTACGCCTGGAATAACGACGCCCGGCGGGCGATGAAACGTTTTGAAGATCATAACCGGATCCAGGCAGACGATGTTGAGGCGAGATTCCAGCTTGGAGAACTGTATTTTTCAAGCGATCAAAAGGGACAGGCGTTTGGAGAATATAAAAAAGCCCTGGAATTGATTCGACAGGCCAGGAAGGCCCAAAAGAACCAGGCGCGCCAGCCGGGGATGGCGAAAGAGTGAAGGTCTTGATACCAAAAAGAAAAATTCAAATCATCCTTCTGGTGATGATGGCTTTGCTGGTCGCCGCCGATCCTTCCTTCCTGCTGGCCGCGGATGGGGAAAATTTGTCGATGCAAATTTCCGTCTGGCGGGAAGCCTGGCGTCAGGCGTGGGAGAAGGCCGAATTGGAGGCTTATCTGGCCTTTTACCGGGACGATGCGCTTCAGGAGCAGCGGCGCGGCAAGAAGAGTATTCTTCGGCATAAAAAGAAAATCTGGCAAAAGCAGCCTCCGGTTCGGGTGATCTGCGGCCCGCCCGACATTTACGCGACTTCCCGGGGGCTGGAGGTGGTGTTTTTTATGGAATACACAAATCGAGGGGGATTTTCCGACCATGGATTCAAAACGCTTGTCTTAACGGAAGAAAAGTCAGGCGCGCCGAAGTGGCGGATTGCCGAGGAAAAATGGCAGGTCCAAAGGCCGATTCCACCCCTGAAGTTTAAAGCGGGCGCAAAACAAACCGGGACGGAAAAAGGAAGTCCTGCAAACGATGCTCCAGCGGGCGCTGCCCAGAAGCGGTCTGATAATCATGCTGAATTAAAACAGGATATTATGAAATGGAGAGAAGCCTGGCGTCAGGCGTGGGAGAAGGCCGAATTGGAGGCTTATCTGGCCTTTTACCGGGACGATGCGCTTCAGGAGCAGCGGCGCGGCAAGAAGAGTATTCTTCGGCATAAAAAGAAAATCTGGCAAAAGCAGCCTCCGGTTCGGGTGATCTGCGGCCCGCCCGACATTTACGCGACTTCCCGGGGGCTGGAGGTGGTGTTTTTTATGGAATACGCGGGCCGGGGGGGATTTTCCGACCACGGATTCAAAACGCTTGTCTTAACGGAAGAAAAGTCAGGCGCGCCGCAGTGGCGGATTGCCGTGGAAGAATGGAGCGCAAAGCGGCTGCCCCCGCCCGCGGAGGATTCCGTGCTCAAAGGCGATGGCTGGGGCAGACTCGCGGAAGAACAGGCAACACAAGACATTCCGGATCAAGAAGCGTCTGCCGTGTCCGTCGCGCCACAAGAAGAGGCTACAGAAGCGCCGTCCGGCGAGGGAGATGCGGACGAACGCCAACTGGATGTCATTGAGGCCAGAATTGCTTCCCGAATGGGCGATTACGAGCGATCCTTGAGCCTGTATTCCTCCCTGCGCCGGCAATATCCGGCGGATCGGTATATCTGGGAAGATCTGGTGGAAACGCTTGTGGACAATTGGGATTATGAATGGTCGCTTGCCGAGCTGGCAGGCATGAAGAAGGAGGCGCCCCTGTCTCCGCGAGCGGCAAGATTGAAAGCCAGAGTTTACATCGAGACGAAATCGTTTGAGCGAGCTCTGGAAATCATTGAGGAAGTGAAGGCGGAAAATCCCCGGAATGCCGGTGTTCTGGCGGATGACGCATATATCCGCAGCAGCCTCGGTGACGCGGCCGGGGCGTTGTATTATTACTCCGATGTCCTGGATGCAGACCGGGACAATGAATCCGTGCGGGATGCTTCTTTCCAACTTCTGAGAGAGCTTCGTCCCCGTATGGATACGGGATTCCGGATCGAGTGGAAAGCCGGTGATACGAGCGTTCAGGGTGTTTCTGCTGGGTTTGGCGCAACCGTGGATCGCCGGGGGAATGTTTTTGCGGCTTTGAAGCATACGACCGTTTCCCGGCCCTCCGGAGGAACTGGAGTGAGGGAAATCAAAGAGGATCTCACGGAGGGCTTGCTGAAAATCCGCTGGCCTTTTGGTGAGAGGTGGTTTGGGAGTGCTTCTGCCGGCGGCTATTCCGGATTGAACGGGGGAGTGATGGCGGGTGCCGGATTGGCCTATGAGTATTTCAACCGCTTGAAATTCCGGATGGATTACGAATACCATCTGCCTTGGTATGACCCTGTGGAAGCTGCCGCATATCAAGGCAGCCAGAACCGCGCCTTCGCTTCTGCAGAGTGGATTTACCGGGATCGCTGGTTTTTTAACGCCTCTGTGGAAGATATTCAGTATCGTCTCAACGGTTATGAGCCGGCCAATGGTGACTACGGAAACAAAATCGGTGTGATGGCGGGTCTGTCAAGAAAAATATCCATTAAACCAGAGCTTTATGTTGGATACAGCTTTTATCTGTCCCGATTTTCATATGCCAGGGATT